>NZ_LZTC01000062.1:0-3608 GCF_001665905.1 Gordonia sp. 852002-50395_SCH5434458 | reverse complement strand
GTTTACCGCGGTAAACCACACGCGAGCACAATCCCCCGAAGTAGCCGGCCACTCAGTGTGGAGGTGAAGCATACGGAAAGGACGTACCCCGTCATGGGTGCAGCAGTGTGGACATTTCTCAATCAGAAAGGTGGCGTCGGCAAGACGACGCTCGCCGTCAACCTCGCGGCAAGCAAAGCCGCACTCCTCCCCCGCCCGGAGACCCAGGACGAATCCCCGGTCCTCGCGGTCAGTGCCGACCCTCAAGGCTCCGCTCTATGGTGGGCTGATCGCGTTTCCGACCTGCCCTTCCGGATCGCGCAAGAATCCAACCCGGCCGTCCTGCGCTCGCTCCGAAAGATTGGAGGGGGTGTCAAACACATCTCCATCGACACGCCTGGCTGGATTGGCGACACTCCCGGCGCAGCAGATACCGGACTCGGCGAGATGTTCGACGCCGTTCTTGGAGTATCGACACTCGTAGTCGTCCCCATCACGCCTCTGCCTCTCTCCTTCGATCCCACCGCTCGAACCATCAGCAAGGTTGTAGAGCCGCGCGATGTCCCCTATGTCGTCGTTATCAACGATTGGGATCCCCGCGACGGACACACTGACCTCGACCAAACCCGAGAGTTCATCGACGCACAGGGTTGGCCGAGCGCAAAGACCGTAGTGCGGCACTACAAAATCCACGCACGCGCAAGCGCCGAGGGGCTGGTCGTGACCGAGTATCCAGCGAACAGAGTAGCCCTACAAGCACGCGAAGATATCAAGGATCTGTGCCTTGAGCTTCAAATGGCGGAGGCCTGACATGGCACGAAGTAGAGTCAGCCTTGCCGATCTTGTGGAAACAGTTGGTGAGAAGTCGCCCGTCGACGGCGACATAGGCACTGACGGACTATTCAGGGCAAACGTCCCTCTGGACCAACTCGCGCCCAACCCGAGAAACCCACGCGACTCTGTCGGTTCCCTCGACGATCTCGCAAGCATTAAAGATCGGCAGCTGCAACCGGCAACGGCAATCAGTCGCGCAGCACACCTGCGCCTCTGGCCCGACGACGAGCCCCAGCTAGGCGACGCCAAGTACGTCGTCGTCATGGGCAACAGGCGACTTGCCGCTGCCCACGAGTATGGTCGCCCAGGCCTGGACATCGTTATCCGCGACTCACTGGCAAGCACATCGGCCGAAGTCATCAGAACTGCCGTAATCGAGAACATCGGCCGACGCGACCTCGACGTGATCGAGGAAGCCCGAGCCGTTCAACTGCTGGTCGAAGAGACCGGCAAAAGCGCCGACGCCGCAGCGCTACTCGGAAAGACGAAAGGTTGGGTATCGCAAAGACTAGCCCTACTGAAGCTCGACCCGCAGATACAGCAATCACTAAGAGCGGGGGAGTATGCAGTACGGGAAGCTAGAGCACTGGCCAACGTCCCGCGTGAGGCGCAAGTCAAAGCATGGCAAGCTGCCCTCGACAAAAAACAAGATCCCAACCGAACCGAGAGCAAACAGGACAGGGGAGTGCCGTCCGTCGACACCATCACCAAATCTGTCACCAAATGCTATGCGGCCGGACCTAAAGCGTTCGCCGAGGCAGCACGAGCAGCTCTCGATGAGTCCGAGCTCCGCGCACTCGTCGCTGCACTCCAGCTCGAGCTCAGTGGAGAGTAACGCCCGGGCGCGACGTCCATAAGCCCTAACGGTCTGTGTTGTTTACCGCGGTAAACAACACAGACCGTCTTCATTCATCCGACATCCTGAACTCCGCACTGGAACCCGTGCCAATGATTTATGTCACTGTGACGAAACGTAGATGTCTACGCGCAATCGTCGCGAGGGCTTGCTGGGGGAGCGGCGGTTCCTATGCGAACGTGTGTGCGATATGATCTAGGCGTGGATGAGGCGCCACACGGGTTAGGCGAGTTGCCTACGGGAAGACCGTCGGTGCCTCATCCCACCGTCTTTCCAGCATCGCTGCGACGAACCCGTCAAGGGTGGTCACTCGCTGCGCCAGTCCGATGCGCGAACGGGCATTCCCTGGATCATGGGGGAGCGCTTGTCGGATGGGATAACCGAGTACCAGCGCCAACCTTGTGCTGGTCATGCAAAGAATGCGGTCACGTCACGTGGCTCACTAATCCGAATACAGGGGAGTAGGAGCATAGTGGCTGAACCCAACGTCGCAGCGGCAGGGCTGGCCGCCGATCGTCGATCACCGATCCGCGCCCGCGTGCAACTTTCTGAGCTGACGTTGATTGTGCGACCATACGGCCGGCCTGGAGATGTGCAGGCGTTCACAGACGACGAGCGGGCCAACGCCGATGACTACGCGGCGACGACAGGTGGCGTCGTCGAGCAGCTCCGCAAATAGGTACACGTCGAGCTGCCTGACCACAGACGAAAGATAGTCACCGACGCCCTCGATGTGCTCGACTTCGGCTCACCTGCCCTCGTCGCGCCCAGCGGTTGGGCGCGCTCACGCAGCAGCAGGTACGCGGGCAACCCCACCGATGCCCCAAGTAGAGACGCGATCGCCACAGCGGTACGAGATCTCGTCGGCAGGCCGTCGTCGATTGCGGCCAGGGCGAGCAACGGCCTCCGATGTCGTCGCCGAAGGGTTTCCGGAGCTGACGCGAGCGCAGTTTGTCGAGTTCTTCTGCGCCACCCATCGCGGCGTGAGCCCCGATACCGAGATGACTCGCATCGAATGGGTCTACCCGCGCCTTGACGGGGACGATCCCGCTACGGTCCAGTGTCACCGTAACTGAAACGGGACACGCTCACGCCTTGGCCAAAGCCGGTGTCAACACCCGGGATTCCGTCGGCGCGACCCTGATGCAAGCTCGCTTTGGGGCGCGCTCACGTCGGGAAACCAGGCGGCGTGCATGCTGGTTCGGTTAGGCGAGCGGGGGAGACGACTGCGTGGCCGGGCGGCTAATGGAACTGTTCGCGGTAGTCGTTCGGCGTCATGCCTGTGATGGTTCGGAAGGTGCGGTAGAACGAGCGTTCGTCGTTGAAGCCCGCTTCCCGCGAGATGTGAGAAATAGACTTTGTGGGGTGGTTGCGGAGCAGGTTCTGTGCGGCTTCAACGCGGGCCCTGCGCAGGTAGTCCATGAGCGTGTAGTCGGTGTCGTGAAAGAGTCGGTAGAGGCTTCTGCGGGACAATCTCACCGCATCGGCGATGCGGTCGGCGTCGAGGTCGGGGTCGGTGAGGTGTGCATGAATGTAGGCGATTACTTGATCGCGACGAAGGAGCGCGGGTATCTCGGCCGGCGGGCGTAGGGGGCTAGTCAGCCGTAGCAAAGACACGGCTAATGAGGCTGCGTGCGGTTCGAGTCGGGCTGCTGCGACGGGGTCGTCGGCCTGGTAGTGGGCCAGTTGGGTGAAGAATGCAGACACAGCGGAGAGAACTCCGGAACACTCCATGGGTGTGGCGAGGATATCGGTGGTGCGGTCCATGCCGGCCAGTGCGAAGGCGCGATCGGCGCTCACCTGGACGACCACCTGCTCGTAGGGTCCATCGGCGCGCATGCGGAACGGCAGGGAGCTGTCGTAGATGAACAGCGATCCGGGTGCGGCGAGGTGGGTGTGGTCGGCCTGCTCGATCAGGCAGCTACCACGGATCTGGAAC
>NZ_LZTC01000061.1:0-22957 GCF_001665905.1 Gordonia sp. 852002-50395_SCH5434458 | reverse complement strand
GACGCCGCACTAGGCCCGCCCGAGCGCTCGTTCAACCGTCGCCGCTCCGCTGGTCGAGCGGCCCCCGCTGGTCGAGCTTGTCGAGACCACCCCGGCACTGGGAGTGGTCTCGACTCGGGTGCTCGCTGCGCTCGCGCCCGCTCGACCAGCGGGGTGAGGTTTCGCTGGTCGGCCGCACTCACCGCTGGTCGAGCGCGGCTTCCGCTGGTCGAGCTTGTCGAGACCACCTGCCCCGCGGTCGAGCGTCCCGCCCGCTGGTCGAGCGCCCTGCCCGCTGGTCGAGCTTGTCGAGACCACCCCGCCCGCGGTCGAGCGCCCTCCGCTGGTCGAGACCCCCGACACACAAAAATCGGACATTAGCTGCGCAAATGGTGTCTGCCCACGGTCGGTTCGGTGAACACTAGGTGAACACAGTGTGCGGGTAGGCAAACCCGCAGGTCACAAACTTACGGCAGTCGAACGTAATTTATGCGAAACCTTAAGGCGGGTCGCATGATATTGCCCATGAGCGGAGAGATGCTTGTCCTCGTGTTGCTGGTCATCACAGCACTTGGCTTCGACTTCACTAACGGATTTCACGACACCGGAAACGCCATGGCGACGTCCATCGCCACCGGCGCCCTCAAGCCCAAGGTTGCGGTCACAATCGCGGCCATCCTCAACCTTGTCGGCGCGTTCCTCTCGGTCGAGGTCGCGGCGACAATCACCAAGAACATCCTTCACCTACAAGACAAGTCCGGAAATCTGATCCCCGGCATCGACGTCAACCAAGCGCTGCTGATCATCTTCGCCGGCCTCGTTGGCGGTATCCTCTGGAACCTCTTCACCTGGCTCTTCGGCCTACCGTCGAGCTCGAGCCACGCATTGTTCGGCGGACTCATCGGGTCGGGCATCGCGGCGCTCGGCATGAGCGGAATCGACTGGCACGGCGTGCTGTCGAAGGTCATCATCCCCGCGCTCGCATCGCCGTTCATCGCTTGCGCGGTTGCCGCGGTCGGCACCTGGCTGATCTTCAAGATCACCGCATCGGTCCTCGTCTCCAAGCAGGAGAAGGGCTTCCGCAGCGGCCAGATCGTCACCGCCTCCCTGGTGTCGCTCGCCCACGGCACCGGCGACGCACAGAAGACGATGGGTGTCATCGCACTCGCCCTGATCAGCACCGGTCACCTGAGCGCGTCGTCGGTGACACACGGCCTGCCGATCTGGGTCGTCGTCAGCTGCGCCGGAGCCATCGCACTGGGTACCTACCTCGGTGGCTGGCGCATCATCCGCACGCTGGGCAAGGGCCTTGTCGAAATCAGCTCGCCGCAGGGCATGGCTGCTGAAGCCAGCTCCGCCGCAATCATTCTCACCAGTTCGGCAGCAGGCATGGCGCTGTCGACGACTCAGGTCGCCACCGGCTCGATCCTCGGTTCCGGCGTCGGCAAGAAGGGCGCACAGGTTCGCTGGGCCGTCGCCGGACGCATGGTGATCGCATGGGTAACCACCCTTCCGGCAGCCGGACTCATCGGTGCGATCTGCTACGGCCTCGGCCACCTGCTCGGCGACGTCCTCGGCGCAGTCGTCATCTTCCTCGTCCTCGTCGCGGCGTCGGCCTACATGTACTGGCGCGCACAGCAGAACAAGGTCGATTCCAACAACGTGAACGACGATTGGGACGAAGAGACCAACTCGATCATCCCGCCGGCAGGCCAGGACGGACCTCGTCAGCTCCCCGATCCGACAGCAATGACGTAGGCAACCAGAGACGACGACGGACGACAAAAGGAAAAGCTGAATCTCATGGACATCCTCGAATCGATCTTCAAGGTCTTCGCGATCGGTCTGGTTCTCGGCGCAGGTCTGCCCGCTCTGTTCGCTGTCGGCATGGTGTGCGAGTCGCGCGGCGAAGGCGGACTCAACGCCGACGGCACCACCTCGGCACCCAATCCGGCACTACGTGCACTCGGCTACGTCTTGTTCGCGATCGTCGCGGCCGTGATCGTGATCGGCCTGCTGTGGATTTGCCGCCAGACGCTCAACTACTACTTCGATATCAAGATCTTCCCCTCGTGGGCATATAAGAAGTAGCCCCCGCGCAACGCGACACTTCGATTTCGAACCGAAAGGCATCATGGCCAACACCTCGCTGTTCGAGTCCGCCGTCAATTGGATTCGCAAGGGCTACCCCGAAGGCATCCCAGCCACCGATTTCCCGCCGTTGCTCGCACTGCTGACCAAGGTGCTCGACGAAGATCAGATCATGCGCATCTGCATGGAGCTCGCCGCCGAGCAGGGAATCGGAACTCCGCTCACCGAAGAGCAGATCTCTAACGCAATCGCGAAGGTCTCCGACCAACCGCCAACCGAATACGAGGTCAACCAGGTCGCGTCTCGACTTGCCGCGGTTGGCTGGCCGTTGGCAGCGGAGTCAAAGGATCAGGTTCACGATCTGAACTGACCCAACTGAGATCACGGTGAGCTGAGGCTGCTCAGCCATCACAAGCCACACCGGTCCGCGCCTGCCCCGAGCAGGCGCGGACCGCTTAGAATCGCAGACCAGAACGCGTAAGGCGTCTGCGTGTGCGAGAGGGGGACCGCGTGGCCGATCGGCCGCAATTTCTGAAGAAGATCATCGACTGGTTGCGCGCCGGCTATCCCGACGGCGTACCCACCGATGACTACATCCCCCTCGTCGCTCTCCTACGCCGACAGCTCAGTGAGGAAGAAGTCGACGAGGTCTCGGGCGAGCTCATCCGCGAGTCCGCGCCTCCGCCCGAACCGATCTCCAAGATCGACGCCGGGGTCAAGATCTCCAAGGTCACCCACGAGCTGCCCCACGAGGCCGACATCGATCGCGTCCGCACCTACCTCGAGTCACGCGGCTGGCCGTTCGACGACCACCCCCTCGACCCGCCACCGCCCGACGCCCCCGAGCCGGAGTAGTTTTGCTGCGGTGACCCGCATCCTGCGACCACTCCCCCTGCCCGCCGACGCGACGGTCCTGGACCTCCGCGACGAGCTGCTCGCGCTGGTCGAGCTCCCCTCCCCGCCGGCTTCGCTGGTCGAGCCCCAACCGCTGGTCGAGCTTGTCGAGACCACCCCACCGCCGGTCGAGCCCCAACCGCTGGTCGAGCTCAACCCGCTGGTCGAGCTTGTCGAGACCACCCCCGCCGCCCTGCCAGTGCCAACCGCAGACCCCGCCCACGCGAAGCGCCTCGCGGACGCTCTCGCCGCCGACACCCCCATCGACGACGCCATCTCGCTCGTCATCTCCACCTCGGGCACCACCGGCACCCCCAAGGGCGCGCAACACACGCCCCACACCCTTGCCGCATCTGCGGCAGCGACGCACAATTACCTTGGCGGGCAAGGCAATTGGCTCCTCGCGCTCGCGCCGCACCACATCGCCGGACTCCAAGTCCTGCTCCGCGCACTCGCAGCAGGTTTCACGCCGGGCGTCCTCGACGTCTCGTCCGGTTTCGACCCCGACGCCTTCGCCGACGCCCTCGACGCCCTCGACGGTCCGCGCCGCTACACCTCGCTGGTCCCCACCCAGCTGATCAAAGTCCTCGACTCCCCACGTGCCACCGCAGCGCTCCGAACCGCCGACGCGCTTCTCGTCGGCGGCGCGGCGACTCCCGCACCGCTCCTGCGCCGCGCCCTCGACGCCGGGCTACCCATCGTGCGCACCTACGGCATGAGCGAGACCGGCGGCGGCTGCGTCTACGACGGCATCCCGCTCGACGGCGTCACCATCACCCTCATCAATCCGAACCCCGAAGGCGTTGGGCGCGTTGTACTCTCGGGTCCGATGGTCGCCCACGGATACCGCAACCTCCCCGACCACCCGGCCTTCACACTCACGCCCGGCGCACGGACTTTCATCACCGACGACCTCGGCCGCCTCGACGACGGGGTCCTGAGCATCATCGGCCGCGCCGACGAAGCCATCACCACCGGCGGACTCACGGTGGTACCTCAGGTGGTCGAGGCCGTGATCCTCGACGACGACTCCGTACGCGAGTGCGCAGTCGTCGGACTACCCGACGACCGTCTCGGCGAGAAGGTCGTCGCCTTCGTCATCCCCTCTGACACAAGCAGATTCGACGCTGAGCGCATCCGCGGCGCCGTCGTCGAACGACTCGACCGCTACGCCGCTCCCCGCGACATCATCGAAGTCGACGAACTTCCGCTGCGCGGTCCGGGCAAGATCGACCGACGCGCATTGCGCGCTCGCTTTAGTTGACCTGGGTTCAGGCGTGACATCCCAGCCCGCGACTCGTCGCCTTCGCCTTTACCCTTTCCCGGTGAAGTCCTTGACGCCCTCCGTTGTGCCAAGCCTGGACACAACAAGCCTCACACGCGGAGACTGAGGTCCTTAACCCCCACTTTCAAAAACGACGAATCCGACGGAATCCTGGGGAATCGATGTGAGTTTCGTCGCCTGGGGGGATTATTCTCGGTGTAGTTGGCGATCTCGGATAAGGTAGCATCGAGTAAATAGGGGGAGTTAGTTTGATGCACGTATTAAATCGTGCCCAGTTGACGCGTGGGGTCGTCGCACTGTGGCCGATAACTCTGGTGTGCGCCGTGCTAGGTGCGCTGGTGGGAGCGTTGTCGCAGACGGGGGACACCACGCAGTCGGCGGAGGCAATGGTTCGACTAGAACAGCCTGCGAGCGTGTCAGCTGTGATCAGCGGACAGCCGACTTCCACCGACGATCTGCAGAGCTATGTCAGTGGCGAGATCGCGTATCTTTCGGGTTCGGGATTCCGCGACAGCGTGAAAGCGAAGCTGGGAACAGCGACCAATCCGACGATCAGCGCGGTGCAGAACAGTAATTCTGCCGTGGTGACCATCTCGTCGTCGTCGCCGACTGAAAGCGAAGCCCAACGCACCGTCGACACCGCGATCTCGACCTACCTGGATCACACGTCACAGCAGCTGCGAGATCGCAATACTGCGGCACTGAACTCGATCAATGCGCTGATCACCCAACAGCAAGACGCCGGTCGTACCGCAGGCATCCCAGAATTGCGGACCCAAGCCTCAGCGCTGCAACTGCAGATGGCAGCAGGCGCTCCCGCTTCCGTCGTTCAGCCTGCGACCGAAACCGAAGGAAAAGCGTCGAACTGGTCGGTCATGGCCATCATCGGCGGTGTAGTCGGCGCCATCCTCGGGCTGGGCAGCGCACTGATCTGGCGCAACCGAAAGCGCTTCATCACGTCGGCGTCTGACGTCAGCGATAACGCCAAGACGATGACTCCCGTGATCGTGCCGCAGCGATCTGGAAGTGTTCCCTCGGACGCTGAGAAAGAGGCGGCCAGAAGCCTCTTCGCACAATTGGGCTCACCCGACAGCGGCACAATTGCCGTGGTTGGGCTATCAACCGGGTCAGGAGCACGTCGCGTTGGCGAACTGCTCGCGGGCGCATCTGCGCATCACGACGCCGTGCAGGTACTCGAGTGTCTACCGCTCGGCACCGACCCCGACCTCGCCGATCACCTCAGCCATGCCGACTACGTCGTAGTCGTCGCCCAGCAGTATCTCGACCGCCTCCCGACGCTGGCATCCACTTTGAGTTTGTTGCCCGACCCCTCGCGAGGATTCATCGCCATCACGCGCCACCGATGGTGGCCGCGAAAGTCCGATACGCGGACCGACGAGACCACCGCGCGTCCGCCGGCGGTCGTCGACGGCGAGCAGTTCCAGACTGCGACCGATGCCACGACGAGCGGCGTCGTATCCGCACCATCCGCGTCGGCAGACTCTGCGGTGTCACAGGACCACGTCACTTCTGACCAGAGCGACATCGATCCGCACGAAGAAGGCCCACACGAAGAAAAGGTCTCGCCCCACGCGGACGGCGACAACAACAACGACGACGACGCAGATCCCCGCGACACGTCCAACGGGGACGGAGAAGGCTCCAACGGGGCCGGTGTGCGCACGTTGCGTGACCGTGTCCGCACTGAAGTCGCAGCTGCAGATTCGATCTGATCGCAATGACTTCGCCAAGAATTTCACTCGTGTGCAGCACGATTGGTCGACCGCGTGAATTCGGTCGATTACTCGACTCCGTCGCCAACTCGACGATTGCCGAAGACGTAGAGTTCATCGTCGTCGATCAAAGCGATGCGCAGGAATGCGCAGCCATGCTGACATCTGCGGGGCTCCCGGGCCCTGTCCATGCCGCGCGAAGCCCACGCGGAGTTTCCACCGGACGCAACGCAGGTACCCAAGTTGTCACCGCGCCCGTGGTCGCGTACCCGGACGACAACTGTTGGTACAAGCCGGACACGTTGGAAGCCGTGGCTCGGATTCTCGACGAGCAGCCCGAACTCGCAGGGGTCAGTGGCATGCAGGTCACCGAAGATGGTCAGCCGTCGATGCAGCGGTGGCTTCGACGACCGACGACTGTCACACGGCTGAATTTTCCACGCACCAGCATTTCGAGCACCCTTTTTTTCCGCACGGAGGCGCTGCCGTCACGCGCTCCCTTCGATGAGAGCATCGGCGTCGGTGCACCCGGTCTCCGCGGCGCAGGTGAAGACTCAGACCTCGTCCTTCGCCTCATCGCCGCCGGGCACTCGCTCTCCTATGAGCCGTCGGTACAGATCCTGCAGGACGATGATCGTCACGCGATCACCGAGGCATTCGTCGACAAGATGTTCAAATACGGCGTCGGCAACGGCCACCTCTGGCGTCGTCATCGGCTGTCGCTTGCCCAGTTCGGATACCACGGCGCGCGCAAAGTGGTGGGCAGCGCGGTTCGCGACGTTCGGGGTGACCGAGTCCACGCGCGAGCCGATCTCGCCTATCTCAGGGGCGAACTCGTCGGCTACTTCGGTAGGGACAGGTGAGTTCGCAGAGTTCGCGGGCAGTCTGGTGGATATCGCCGACAGCCATCGCGCTGGTGGTTGGTTCGCTTTCACTGATACCGACCGTATTCATCAGCGATCAGGAGTTTCGTGCCCTCTGGCGGTCTGCACGGACGCTCGATAACGCAACGGTGGCGATGTTCGGCTCGGGCGTCCTCGTGTTGGCTTTGGCCGCATTGATCGGGATGACACTCGTACGGCGCCGGCCCGTGGCGCGCGGTGAGTGGCCCCCGATGCAGCCGAACACACTTGCTCTGTTGGTTCGAGCGAGTTCGGTGATGTTCGGATTAACAGTGTTCGGGTATCTCGGTTTCGGCTATCTGATCGCCAAATCGGGCATCACGCCTGCAGAACTCCTGAACGCGACAGCAGCAGACGGAACACCCACAAAAGATGCGATCGGAACAATTGCTGGGGTCACGACTCTCACCCAGTTCGGCGTGCCCGCGGTGGTCGTGGCCGCACTCGTACTGACACAGGGAAAGAGCAGACGGCAGATCGGCATCATCACGGCTGTGATGCTTCTCGCGATCGGACGCGCCTACGTTTTCTCCGAGAGACTCGCCGTGCTCGAGCTGGTTGTCCCGCTGGCTGTCATCGGTAGTGCGTATCTCGGGAACCGAAGCCGGCGCGGAAATGTCCTCGCCCAGTGGATTCCGCTCGCCTCACTTCCCGTGCTGCTTCTCGTTTTCGGATTGTTCGAATATTTCCGATCGTGGTCGTTCTATCGCACACGCACCTCGAACAGCTTCGTCCAGTTCGCCGCCGATCGACTCGCCGGGTACTACGCCACCGCGATCAACAACGGTCAGATCATCTACGACAACATGCGGTGGCCAGGGCGGGTGCCCTACGACACACTCGAGGTCGTGTGGACGGCACCTGGTATCCAACACGTGTACAGCACGCTGCCTCCACACCGCAGCGCCTTCCCTCTCGGTCCGTCCGATTACAGGCCCCTCCTCGCACAGCACGGCAATCCAGAGTTCAACAATCCCAGTGGATATACCGGACCATTTACCGATTACGGACATTTCGGAGGCCTCGTTTATTTCGCGATCGCTGGCATAATTGTCGGCGTCACATATCGCGCCTTCTGCAACGGATCTTTGATTGGCATGCTCATGTACCCGGTGATGTTCACAGGATTGCTCGAAATGCCCCGCTACCTCTACTGGGCTCAAGGCCGAGCGGCGCCCGCTTGGGTGGGATTGCTTTTGGTCGCGTATCTCGCGACGAGGGTAAACAAGTCGAGAAAGCCGGGACCATCTGACGCCCCGGATTCGTCAACCTATCTGACCGTTTCTCAGCCAGGAGGGGTGACGAGATGAGGGCTTCGTGGCGGCGTGCCGTCCTACCAGTAGGTTTGGCGGTGCTCTTCATGATTACGGGATGCGGTTCGGCTGCCACTGCGCCACCGAATACTGACCACACCCAGGAACTGCAGAGCAGGTTCGACGCGCTGGCCCCCGGTTCGACACTCCAATTGGACAGCGGAACGTATCGCCATTCCGGAGTGCTCAAGATCCGAGTGCCCAACGTGACGATCAAAGGTAACGGCACAACCCTTGCCGCCACGAATGATCTGACTTCGTCAGTCCAGGTGACTGCCGACGGCGTGTCCATCTCAGGAATCACATTCGCCGGCGCGACCAGTGGCACACGCCAGTCCGGACTCGATCAGCACAAGCTCGTGATAAGTGGCACGAATGACACCGTCCGCGACGTGAACATCCGCGGCTCCGCAGCGGCCGGACTCTTCGTCGACGGTGCAAAGGGATTCACCATCGACCGGGTGAACGTGTCGGACACACTCGCCGACGGCGTCCACATGACCAACGGAGCGAGTGGCGGCTCTGTGAGTAACGTGACGACCTCGGGCACCGGCGATGACGGGGTCGCCGTAGTGAGCTACGGCGACAACGGCCTGTGTTCGGACATCAAGGAATCGAACATCACCGTCAACGGAAACCGCTGGGGTCGAGGAATCACAGTTGTCGGAGGCACCCGCGTCGCGATCACCGGTTTCAACGTGTCCAACACCTCCGGCGCGGGCCTGTATATCGCGAGCGAAGGCAACCCCTACTACACCCAGTCGGTTTCACAGGTGTCTGCATCGAACGGACGGATAACGTCCGCCAATATCGGAACCGTTGTGCACGGTTCGATCCTTGTCTATTCGGGAAATGCCGGCCGCAGTGTGAGCAATGTGCGGGTGTCCGGTGTGACAGTGACGTCGACACCGGCAAAAGCGGGACGCGACGTCGCTGTGCTCGCAGACAGTGGCGGAACCGTCAGCAACATCTCTTTCACTCAGATCACGCTGGTCAATGATTCGGTTCAGCCCTTCGTGACCAATGCACCCCGTTCAGCCACATCCACCTCTGGCTGGACGCGCAACGGCACCCCGATCGAGGTTCCGTGACCGGTAGCACGAGCAACGCGCGACTCTTCCACGTCACCGAGTCGTTCGCGAGCGGGACGGCAGCCGCCATCGGCGACTACGTGCGCAACTATCCCGATATCGAGCACCACCTCCTGTACTCCACACGCGCCGAAGCAACAGTCGACACGGCGTCGTTGACCCAGTTCGCCTCAGCGACAGAGCTTCCGGCGGGCACCCCGAACCGAATCCGGTTCCTCAACCGCACCTTGCGCGAGGGGCGCCCAGCTGCCGTTCATGCTCACTCCAGTAAGGCGGGGGTGTATGTCCGGTTGGCGCTGCGCAACTCACCTCGCTCACCCATCGTCTACACACCACATTGCTACGCGTTCGAGCGACGCGACGTACCCACCGTTGTTCGATCCGGATTCCGGTTCGCCGAATGGCTTCTGTCCTTCAACACCTCCGCAATAGGCGCATGTTCGCCGCGCGAACGCGAATTGTCACAATGGCCGATCTCGCGGCCGCGAGCCGTCATGGTGCCGAATGTGACGCCCGCGCACATCCCACGTCATCAACGAACGTCCGCGGAACGCCTGCGCATCATCGGCAACGGGAGGCTGGGTCCGCAGAAAGACGCGCGCTTCTTCGCGGAAGCGGTGAAAGCCGCTCGCGAGACGGGTGCCGACGTCGAGGCTACGTGGATCGGCGGCGGCGACGAGGAGCACGTCGACCTGCTGCGCGCAGCCGAGGTCGATGTGACGGGATGGCTCAATCGTGAACAGGCGCTGAAGACGCTTGCCTCGGGTGATGTCTATCTCCACACCGCTCGATGGGAGGGATTTCCGATCTCCATCCTCGAGGCAGCGGCGGCCGGGCTTCCGGTGATCGCACGTGCTCAGCCGTATATCCATGGATTCGACATGCCGATGACGATCGAACGCCCGTCGCAACTCGGACCTCTGCTGAAAGCTCTTGGCGATCCCGAAACCTACACCGAGCAGACCGAATTGACGCGACGTGCAATCGCCGACAACACCGACGACGCGCAACGCACAGCACTGCGTCGACTCTACGATCCGCTATTTGAAAACATGACATGAACGAGATTCACATCAACGGCAAGTGGCTCGCGCAATCGTTGACGGGTACTCAGCGGTATGCCAATGAGATGGTCCGTGCGCTCTTGACGCTTGCGCCAGAACGCCGATTCGTCGTCGACGTTCCCGCCGACGCATCGGTTCCGCAGTGGCTGACAGACAGCGGTGCCCGGGTGGATCGCTCTCGCTGGAGCGGCGTCGCTTTCGAACAGCTTCATCTGCCGATCGCCAGTCGCGGCGCGCTTCTGCTCAACTTCGCCGGTCCTGCACCGCTGCTCAAACGTAAGCAGTTGGTGACGATGCACGACGCCACGCCGTTCCGGTTTTCGGCCACCTTCCGGCGGTCCTTTGTGGCCTTCTACGCCGTGATGTACTTCCTGCTGTCACGCACAGCAGCACATCTCGTCACGGTGTCCCGGTTCAGCGCGGGCGAACTCGCCGAGTACCTTCGCGTTCCTGCCGAGCGCTTTACTGTGGCGCACTGTGCCGCCGACGGTTTCGACACAGTCGCAGAGCGGGCGCCTGAGCTGGCGGACACAACGGACGTGAGCAGTTCTTTCGTCGTCGTCGGTACGCTGGCGCAACACAAGAACCTTCCCGACCCGGTCAATGCGCTTGTCTCCGAAGGCTATTCGACCATCGTCGTGGGAGCGTCCGGAAATCCCCAGGTCTTCAGCGATGCTTCTCCACTCGCGACCGGCGCGACAGTCGCCGGTCGTCTTGACGACGCCGAGCTCGCATACCTGTATCGCCACTGCCGCGCATTGGTCTTCCCCTCCCGATACGAGGGCTTCGGTCTCCCCGTTATCGAGGCGCAGACTTCGGGATGTCCCGTGATCTGCAGTGACGCCGCCGCGATCCCCGAGGTCGCGAGTGACGCTGCAATCTACTTCGCTCCCAACGACACCCAGGCCATGCTTGACGGTGTGCGCCGCATCTCAGAAGACAGTGGCTTGCGCGCGAAGCTGATTCGCATGGGGCACGAGAACACGCAGCGATTCTCGTGGCACCTCTCCGCAGAGCGCGTACTAGAGGCCATTTCGCCTTCGTCCCGCTGACATCAGCGCGGCTGACCGGCCAAGCCGGCAACCCGTCAGCGGAACGTCGCCAATGATGCGCGTACGTCGAGGCTCGGTCGTGGCGTGTCGTCGAGAACGCTACGCGCGCTGAGCCATTGGACTACGGCGGTCAACGTCACCGCGCACGCCGAGACGATCGCCAAAGCCATCGGGCCACCCGCGAACGCCGCCGCGATGCCTGCGGGCACGGCCACTACCAGCACGGCGAACGCCGACCACGCGGCACGATCGATGTTGTCACTGATGACCAGCATCGTAATGTTCCCGCCCAACGCTGTTTTCGCGATCCCACCTGCGGCGAGGACCAGGAGCAACGGTCCCGCAGCGGCCATCGAGGGGCCGTAAGCCCACGAGACAACGGTCTCTCCGAGAATCGCCAGAAATGCCACGATCACGAGCGTCACGAGTGAACCGAGTGTGGCCACCGCCGCAAGTATCGACACCACTCGCTCACGATTCCCCAAGACCCACTCCCGCGCGACAGCCGGCGTCACGGCGAGGGATGCGAGACTCTCCAGGATCGTCACCTGCAGGGCCAAAGTGGCTGCGGCCGCATAGATTGCCGCGTCGTGCGGTGCGAACGCGAAGTTAGCGAGCCAAATCGTAGCCGGAAGACACACGAATGCGGAGAGGTCGAGAACGAAGAGTTTGGCGCCATGACGTATCGGATCGCGCAGGGCGCGCAAATGACCACGCGTCGTCAACGACACTTCTGCGCGACCCACGGTCAGCGCAATTGCCAACTGGATCGTGGCCACGGCGGTATATACGCCGAGAACCTCCGTCAGCGATGATTTGTCGAACGCGAAAAGCAGCAAGGCCACCGCGGGAAGCACGATCGTGCTGCGAATATGGTGAGTGGTCAACACGGCCATTCCCACCCGCCCGTGAGCAGCGAAGATATCGCTGAGGGTCAGCCGCATCGACTCGACGACCACCACCGCTACCGTGAGTAGCAGCACCGGCCAGTATTGCGAATCACCGCGTAGTGGCCACGTCGCGATCAGTCCGATGAAGGGTGCCGTGATCAGCGACAGCACCGCGGTTGCCCGCAAGTGGTCGGAGGCGATTTGTTTGGCCTCATCTGCTGTCTTTGCCGCCGGTAGTAGCCGTATAACGTTTGGCCCCAACCCCAATCGACCGACCATGGGGCCGATCGACAAAGCTGCGAGGATCGCGAAGAAGACGGCGGCCTGCCTTGCATCGAGCGCTCGATACGCAACGATGGTCATCAAGAAGGTGCATAACAAACCTGCGCCGGCGGCTACGAACCGGAGGCTGAAACTACGGCGCACCTCGGTCGTGGGCTTCTCGGCGGCGGTCACCATGTATAGCCAGACAGGTGCATGAGCGGATTCGCTGTGTAAAGTGAGCACGCAGTTCTGCGCCCTGATCGGACGGAGGTGACCCGATGCCGCTGAAACGCCGATTCGACGCCCGCTGGGAGATCCCTCTCTTCGTAGTCTCCATCGCCGCAATGATTGCGCTCGCCGTTTCGCTCATGAGGAAGGCGCTGGCAGACCGGATCGACGCCGACGGCGCTGTCGATTGCGGGAAAAACCTCTGCCATCTGTCCTTCGTCGATTTCCGCGACGCTACGTGGCGCCCCGTTTCCTGGTTCGTCATGGGCAATAATCCCTATGACACTCAGACGTACCTTCAAAATTTCCCCCACTCTCTCGATTACCCGACGTACGCACCGGGCCATCTGTTGCTCTGGGCTCCCCTTGGATGGGCCGATTGGAATACCGCCAGCGTCGTCGCTGCCATAATCGGGATGACCGTGATCATCGCGACCGGTTGCTGGCTCGGATTGCGCGTGGCCGAGAACATCCCCGCGACGCTGATCCCGGCCGGACGCGAGGGCGCCATCAGGCGCGGGATGCTGGCGACGTGGGGAGTGATTCTTCTTCTGCTCTCCCGTCCGGTGAGCCTGGCCTACTACCTCGGTCAGCCCAGTATCGTCTACGTCTTGCTTGCAGTCCCTGCAATCATGGTGCGCAACAAGTACATCGGCGTGATACTCGTCGCATTGTGTTGCATGAAGCCACATATCGGGCTGGCCGTGGTCGTCGTTCTGATTGCGCAAAGCAGATGGCGACGAGCATTGCTCGGCGTCGGATTGAGCGCAGCCCTCTCCCTCGCCGCAGTTTTGGTGATGGCCGGCGGTGTCTCCGGAGTGCCCCGCTGGGTCGACAGCCTCATCGGAAACATCAGCGAGTCGTCGTCGAGACGAACGGCGGATTGGCTCGATGAGCGAATCGATATCGTCGGGAGCCTCCAGCACGCCGGATTGGGCATTTCGACCGCGACCACAGTCGCCATCGCCATCGCAGGTGTTGTTGCCGCGTACTTCTTGGTTCGACGAACGTCGTACCGTTTCGAATCGATTTCCGTCCTGCTGGGTCTGACACTTGTCACGGTGACGCTCTACCACCTCAGCTACGACGCAGCGTGGCTGATCGCGCCGATCGTGCTCGGTTCTCTCGAAGTAGCGTCCGATCCCCGACTGCGCAAACGACTTGCACCGGGATTGGCCCTGTTGTTCTTCGGTGCAGCCATTTCGCACTACTACATTTTCGATCGACTCGGTAACGAGCTCGGTGTCGCGCACTTCTCCATCTGGCTGATGCGCGTGACGTTGTACGCGGGCACGGTACTGCTGATCGCCGGACTGTGGACAGTATTCCGGACCCGGCAACACCCGCACTTGTCGCCGCATGACGTCGATCCTCGGGTTCATTCGACGCATGCTCGCCCGATCTCCGCGGAGGCAAGCGATACCCCGGGCGCCGACATCGCCGCCACGTGATCGCCGGTACCCACCACGTCGAAATTCGCCTGCATCGTTTGGACCACCCAGGTGATGAACGCGACCTTGTCCGACGCCGCGACGCCCATGCCGGGAAAGAACTCCATCGCGGGTGCGTCCCGCCGGTCGAGGATGTCGGTGGGATGAATGAGCATCGACATACCGACCCCGCGCGCCCTACATAGGCGCACCGCGGCACGAAAATAGCCGCGCGCAAGTCTCGGCGAAATCGAGTACAGCTGAATGAGGTACGAACCGTGCATGGGCACACGAGCAACCGGAAGGGTTGTGACCGGCAGTTCTACGATCTGACCGCCCTCGGCCCGCAGCCGCTGGGGATGCAGGCTCCATCGCGCCTGCCCGAATCCGCCGAACAGGTCGGCACGATCATCTCGTTGTTCGTCTGACAATTCGGTACTGCGGAAGTGCTGATACCGCGCGAGTGGACCGATCCACGTCGGCAGCACACTCGCGTCGTACTGGTAGCCCCGCTCTATGAGCAGCTTGAACAACTCCGGAGTGTGGCTGTAGCCAGGGGCTCGAAAACCAACTGGCGCAGGGGCTCCTGCTGCCACGATGGCTTCGTGCGTCCTATCGACCTCTGCGGCAAGCCGCTGCGCGTCGTACCTCTGCAGCCACGGCTCATGTTCGTACGAATGGTTTCCCACTTCGTGTCCACAACGAGCAAACGACGAGACAGCTTCTGCGCCGTCATCGCGAGCTGCATCTGCGCCGATGACGAAAACCGTTGTGCTCTGGTTGAGTTCACCGAATAGCTCGACGATCCGCGGCACCGCCACGTGAAGATAGCTCGGTCGGGCTTCCCACTCGGGATCTCCGTGTGTCTTCAAGTACGACCACACGTTGTCAAGATCGACCGACACACTCGCGAGGGTTGTCGAGTTCATGTCATCCTTCCGGCACATAGGTCTGAAGTCGACCAGCGCGCGCCGCAACGTCTTTCGACATCGCGCGTACCTGGCTCTTCTCAATTGCTGCCATGGCTATGACCCCACCGACACAGGCCGCAAGACCGACGATCACCCACACCGCCAAACCATCGCCTACACGGTCGCCGAGCAGCAGAAATCCGACGCTCGACGCAGCCAGAAGGGTCACCGCATCCATCACCGAGCCGACGAGGGTCGTCGAACCCCGCGCCAGCGCGAGCCCCATCTGCAGTTGCCCGACCACTGCGGTCACCACCACAAGCCACGCGAGCGGATCAGCGAGGAGCCCGAAGCCGACGTGCGACGCGACGGGTCTCCCCGCCACCGCCAGAATCGCAAAGCTCACACCGGCCAGACACGCAAGCGGAACCGCGCCGGCACTCCGTGATGCAAACCACGTCGCTCCAGCAACTACAAACGCAACCGTCACGAGACCGACAAGTGCCAGACCGCCGATCTCGTAACTGTTCGACGGACGCGAGACAACCAACAACAGAACGATCGCGCTCGCCATGACGCCGAATACCGCCAACTCGCTTGCGGAGGTTCGCCGCCGCAAAAGCACGAATCCCAGGAGCGACGTTAGCGCCACAGACGCGCACACGGCACCCTGGACGAGGTACAGGGGCAAATGCGCTCGAGCGAGAAAGGCAAGTGTAAAACCCGTTACCTGACAGGCGAATCCGACGATGTACACCGGATCACCAATCAGACGGGTGAGCCCACGAACGCCCGCTCCGGAAGGAGCGGAACGTCTTGCGCCCACACTCTGACAAAGCAACCCGGCTGCATAGGCCCCCACCGCTGCAGCAAGGTAGAAATAGTCGATTATCACGTCAACTCGAATCCGCCCCGTTCACTATCCCGAACTCGGGAATGTGGGTAGTCTAGCGCGCGTGCCGACCGTTCATCTAGTTGCCGGAACCCGCCCGGAAGCCATCAAACTGGCTCCTCTTTATAGTGAGCTCCGCGAACTATCGTTCGATGTGCAGTTCGTCGCAAGTGGGCAGCATCCGACAATGGTGAGGGACTCACTGCAGGCATTCGGGATCACCCCCGACCTCGCACTCGAGATCGACCGTGGTGACGGCGGTCTACCGACCCTGACCGCGGCGTTGATCACCGGCCTCTCCGAACTGTGGGCGGCGAAGCGTCCCGATCTTGTTGTGGTACAGGGCGACACCACGACAGCCTTGGCCGGAGCACTTGCAGCGTTCTGGGCAAAGATCCCGGTTGCACACCTGGAGGCAGGTCTGCGGTCACATGATCTCCACTCGCCGTTTCCCGAAGAGGCAAACCGCAAGCTGATCGGACAAGTCGCCGATCTGCACCTGGCGCCGACGCAGCGAGCAAAAGACAATCTCATTTCCGACGGAGTCCCCGAAGCCCGGATCTACGTGACCGGCAACACAGTCGTCGACGCCGTGATCCGCATCGCGGCAGATCTTCCGGAGGCCAGCGCAACCACTGGGCCCGTGGTTCTGCTGACAATGCACCGCCGCGAGTCCTGGGGCTCGCCCCTCGACCAGGTACTGAGGGCGGTTGCGCAGCTGCTGACCGAGTACCCCGACCTGGAAGTGATCTGCCCAACGCATCCCAACCCCTCTGTCCGGCAACAGGTTCACCAGGTACTTGGCGGACACGACCGTGTCACGCTCACCGATCCCCTCCCCTACGAGGCGCTCGTAGGAGTGATGAAAGCTGCTACGGTCATCCTCTCCGACTCCGGCGGAATCCAAGAAGAGGCACCCACGTTCGGTGTGCCCGTCCTGGTGGCACGGACGGTTACGGAACGAATCGAAGCGATCGAGCACGGGTGCGCCATCTCGGTGGGAACTGACACGAACACGATCCTCGCGACCGCGCGCAAGCTGCTGGACAGCCCAGACTTGCGCTCCTCCATGGCATCTCGCGGAAACCCCTTCGGCGACGGACTGGCAGCATTCCGGAGCGCGAAGGCGATCGCGCAGTTATTCGATGCACGGGTCGAGCTCCCACCCGAGTTTTCGATGAACGCGCAACAGGCCACATAACTCTTCGCAAACCGAAGAAACGTACATCACTCGTCGATCGGCTAATAGACGCCGCCATGGCATTCCGGACAGAGTGGTGTTAATGTGAATCCACCATTCGTTATCCGACACGGGGAAGTCGGATCATTCCTTGGGGGGAAGTATGGTCATTGAATCCTTTCCGGATCAGACCACGAGTGTCATTCATTCGGATGACATTCATTCGAACAGCGCCCAGAGCGTGGGTCTCAAGAGCCGTGGCCCGAAGAGCCTGGTTCAGACACGAACGCTCCATCTGGTCCTTCCGGCCTACAACGAAGAAGACTCTCTTCGACCACTTTTCGAGCGGCTACGCCGAACGGAGTTGCCAATCCACCTGAAGGCGTGGGTGATTGACGACGGATCGATCGATCAAACAGCCGCCATCGCCTCCGAAGGGCTCGAAGGACTCGATGTTCAGCTCGTAAAGCACCCGGTCAATCAAGGTTTGGGGCGGGCAGTCCAGACGGGCATCCGTGCAGCACTCCGGGTCGCCTCGTCGGACGACATCATCGCGATCATGGATGCCGACAACACTCACGATCCTGCGCTGCTCGATGCCATGATCACAGCGATCGACGCCGGTGCCGACCTGGCCGTTTCATCGAGGTTCACCCCCGGCGGCGACGACACCACAGCACCCCCTTTCAGGCGTCTGCTTTCGCGCGGAGCTGCGACCGTGTTCTCCCGGTTGATCGCGATCGAAGATCTCCACGACTTCACCTGCGGGTACCGGGCCTATCGAGTTTCACTGCTGCGCCGTGCAACTGAGTACTGGGGCGACAGTCTTGTCACCGAGCAAGGTTTCGCCTGCATGGTGGAGTTGCTGATGAAACTCCGGCATCTCCAGCCACGCGTCGTCGAGGTCCCGATGGTGTTGCAGTACGACCTCAAACAGGGCGCCTCCAAACTCAAACTCGCGCTGACGCTGCGACAGTACGCGAAACTCGTACTGCGCGAACAGATCACGCCTGTGCCTGATCTGGCAGCACGAAATTGATCTCCCAGAGTTCGACCGGCGTCACCGTCATCGGCGGAGGCATCGCCGGTCTGGTTGTCGCGTACCGGTTGGCCCAACGCAACGTTCCGGTGACCGTGCTCGAACAGGGCACGCAGCTCGGCGGACTCGGCGTCGAGGGCGAAATCGGAGGTCATCCGATCGAGCGCTTCTACCACTGCATCATGCCCAGCGACGACGCGTTGCTCGAGCTCCTCGACGACCTGGGCCTTCGCGAATCGATCGAATGGCGCTCCACCACCATGGGAATGCTGGTAGATCGTCACCGTTACCCGTTCAATACTCCGCTCGATCTGCTCAGGTTCCGCGCATTGAGCATTCTCGAGAGAGTCAGGTTCGGTGCGGTGTCGGTGACGCTCCGGTACCTCGGGCGAGGCAAAGACCTTGACCACATGACCACCGAGGCATGGCTATCGGAACTGTACGGTCCCGCTGTCTGGGCCAAGCTGCTCAAGCCCATGCTCGGCGCAAAGTTCGGGGATGCGTTCTCACTCGTGCCGGCTCGCTACATCTACGAGCGCCTGGGCAGAGAGAAGAACGTAGCCGTTCGCGGCTATCCGAGTGGCGGATACCGATCAATCGTTGAAGCGCTCTGTCAGGCGATACGCGACCGCGGAGGCATCGTCGAGACCTCCGCTCGGGTAACCGCCGTGACAGAGACCTCCAGCGGCGTCGAGGTAGCGCTGGATGACCGCGTGATCACCAGCGACTTCCTGGTGTCGACCGTTCCGATTCCGGTGCTCCATCAGCTCGCTGACGAGAGCCTCCGAGCAGCTCTTCCCCCGGCCGAGCACACTTATCAGGGCGTCGTCAACGCTGCGTTCCTGCTTCGCAAGCCGCTCGACGGACACTACTGGAGCCCTGTGATCGGTTGCGACACAGAGTTCGACGGCGTCATCGAGATGTCCGCGCTGTCTGGAACCCATCGCTACGGCGACCATTCGCTGGTTTACACAATGAAGTACACCACTCGGGACTCGCCTCTCTTCAGCGAGGATTCCGATGCGATTGCGGCCCGCTGGACAAGCCAGCTATGCGCCCTATACCCAGACCGTATCGCCAGCGACGACGTCCTGGCAGCCAAGGTCTTCGCCGCCCCCTTCGTAGAGCCGATCCCGTTTGTCGGTCAGTCACAACAGATTTCGGATGGCCATGTACCAAACACAAGACTCAGTATCGCCACAACCACTCAGCTCTATCCAGACGTCACGAGCTGGAACTCTTCGACTCGCCTTGCCGAGAGCGTCGCGCGACGAGTCGCAACGGCCGCAGTCTCGGTCGGCACGCGGTAACGTCACCACCCGCTTTCACGCACGCGTAGTGAGAGCCGCCGAGATACTCTCCATCGCTGGGGGTATCGCCTTCGCCGTCGCGATCAGCAACGACGTTCCGGTGGCGAAGTCCGTCGTCGAGCGCGTGGTGTTCGGTATCGGCATGGGGGCCTGCTGGGTGCTGCTGATGGCACGCGAGGATTCGACCAACCAACGGATACTCGGGCGTGGTCTCGAAGAGTTCGTTCGCGTGTTCGTGGCCACCGCCAAACTATTGGCGGTCGTCGCCGTGGTCGTGCTCGTACTCGGGGTTCCGATTCCTCGCCAGACGCTTCTGATCGCCATCATCACCGGCTTCGTGGGGTGTATGACCGCGCACGCAGTGAGCTCGCTGTACATCGCTTCGCGGCGCCGACGCGACGGGGCGTCGTCGACGCGTGTGTTGATTGTCGGCGGCCCGGAGTCCGCGGTTCGAATGAGCGACACGATGACGAAGAACCCGTCGTTGGGCTACATTCCGGTCGGAACTGTCGAGCCGCCCGCTCCCGCCATCCAGGATCCGACGATGATCGAGGATCCCGGCTATATCGTCGATGCCGCCCTGAGTGCCGCAGCAGACTACATCGTCATCGCCTCGTCCACCCCGCTTGAAGCAGAATGGTTGCGCGCGCTGCGTTTTGGCTTGTCCCAAGCCGGTATCGGCCTGTTGATTGCTCCGTCATTGGTCGGACTTGCACGTCCCAAGATCACCTTGGAATCCATCGCCGACGTCCCGCTCATCCACGTCGACGAGCCTGGCTACAGCAGTCGTTCCGGGTGGGGTAAAGCGCTGTTCGATCGATTCGTCGCCGCGACCGGACTTCTGCTCCTCTCGCCGATACTGCTGGTCATTGCGATCGCTATCAAGGTCTCCGATCGCGGCCCTGTCTTCTACCGTCCGGAACGGATCGGCCGTGATGGCGAGTCGTTCCGAATGTGGAAGTTCCGTTCGATGTATCAGGACGCCGATAAGCGGCTGGCCGAGTTGCGCGGCAGCGGCCCCCAAGCGGATGACATGTTCTTCAAGATGAAGAAGGACCCGCGGATCACCCCGGTCGGCCGCATCATCCGCAGAACGAGTATCGACGAGTTCCCACAACTGATCAACGTGATCCTCGGCGAGATGAGTCTTGTCGGGCCGCGGCCACTCGTGCACGGCGAAGGACACACGTTCCCTGGGTTCGTCGAGCGACGCCAACTCGTGAAACCCGGAATGACCGGCTTGTGGCAGGTCTCCGGCCGCTCGGACACCACCGACGAGCAGCGCGTCGAGTTGGATATGTACTACGTCGAGAACTGGTCGATCGAGCAAGACGTCCGAATTCTCTTGCGTACCGTCGTCACGGTTGCCCGTGGCGATGGAGCTTACTGACCTACGACGGACCGCCGAGCCCACTGCACAAGGGCACCGACTTGCGGCGACAGTTCACGATAGACACGCTCGAAATCGGCTTTCGGTCGGCCCATCGGGTCGAGGATGTCGAGGTGCGCGGAGTTGGTGTCGATTCGCCCACGTGCCGCCATGATCGCGTCGATACTCGGCGACGCGTCGGTCGTCGGGGTGTCGCCGTCGAGCGTCGACACCAATTCGACGAACTCGATGAGCGTGAACATCCGCTTCCAACGGACCGGCAGCATTCGTTGACAGGCGGCACGATGCTCGCGAGTCATGCAGAGCACGATGTCTGCGGGCGCCAGTATGCGCGGTTGCAGATACCTCGACTCGAAACCTGTTGCATCGACGCGATTTTCGGCGAGTACTTCGCTGGCGAAGGGGTGCATCGTCTGGCCGTTGAGTGCTCCGACTCCTGCGCTCGAAGCCGTCAACTCGACCCCTTGTTCTGCGGCCACAGCACGGCAGATCCGCTCCGCCATCGGCGAACGACAGATGTTGCCGGTGCATACGAAAAGCGCGTCCATGCGCTCAGCCTATCGCCTCCGCATACGGGGTTTTTGATCGTGAATTTCCTCGCGCAGTCGTCGGTAAACTCGGATCTCTCGGACGATTACTCCCGCAGATTTGTGCGCGAGTCACGTGTCTGTCGCTCGAACGTCCGACAGCATCAGTTAACCTCAACACATGGCAACCATCCGCTCAGTCGCATTTGTTGATGATCTGGACGGTCGGGAGATCGACCTCGACGACGTCCACACGGTTCTCTGGTCCTGGCTCGGCGTTGAATATCAGCTCGATATTTCCAGCGCAAATCTCGACAAGGTCGAGAACGGCCGTGTCACTGTCGCCAAACTCCTTGAGGCTTCCACCAGGATCGGCGGCCGCAAGCAGTCCACGGCGCCTCGGGTGACCACCAAGAAGTCATCCGGCTCGTCCAAGTCGGCGGCGTCGACGAGCGATATTCGGGAGTGGGCAATCGAAGAAGGCTACGAGGTGGGCCCGCGTGGACGGCTTCCCAAGGAAATCGTAGAAGCGTTCGAAGCCGCTCACTGAGCCACCACGCTCGGGGATCAGCTCAGATCCCCGAGCACGAACTCCCCAGATCCAACCGCCGTCCGACGTCGGCACCGCGCAGTTTCCAAGGCGAATTCCCTTGCCGCGCACCGAGTACGAAGCGTCCTTCCACAACAGGACTCCAGTGGAAAATCGCGACGTGTTTGCGCGGCACGACGTCGAAGGTGAATCGCAATAGCTTTCCATTGGCCAACCGCGTCGGTTGCCGGACAGAGAATGTCACCGGGTCATCGTTTGTCACCCGCGCGGTGAGTGTGTAGGTGCAACCCGCGCCGTATTTACCGGTTCCGCCGGGTTGCGCGACCGTCAAGGTGCGCACCGCGGCGTCAGCATGTGCAGGCATGACGCCGACCAAGGCTCCCGCCGTAATCAGGGCAACGACCGCCGCACGGATCATCGGAACTGGTCGCGTAATGCGTGCCATTCACTCTCCCCATGCGTATCGGCGGTGCAACGCGCTCAGACTATCGACTATGTGAGACACATAGGGGATTCACAGCATTTACCGACGTCAGATCGGCTCGTCGTTATCATTACGCGGCAGAATCTATCGAGTGCGCGTCCCCGACTTCTTCCACGCCCTTGTCCTTCTCAATCTTCTGTTCGCCTGCGGGTTGTGGGCGCTCATGAGGCCATCGGGGCGTGCGTCGCTGGTGCTGGCAGGCGTCGCGGTCGCCTGGATTATCTGGAACGGCCCCATCGAGGGAGCCACCCTGATCGCATTCTCCTCGCGACACGGCGTCACCGAGTCCGATCTGCTGTCGCTGGTCGCATTCTGGATCGCCGGCTCCTCCTACGAGCGCAAGCGCCGCAACTCGGCTGAGCCCACCCGCTGATCGAGCGCCCCACCGCTGGTCGAGCCTGTCGAGACCACCCCGCCGCCTGTCTCTTATACACATCTGACGCTGCCGACGATCGCAT
>NZ_LZTC01000060.1:0-615 GCF_001665905.1 Gordonia sp. 852002-50395_SCH5434458 | reverse complement strand
GCGCCGGCTCGGTGGCCTCGATGACATCATCATCTCGCTCTATGCCGGCGGCATGACGTTGCGCGATATCCAACACCACCTCGCATCCACAATCGGCACCGATCTGTCCCACGAGACGATCTCCAAGATCTGCGACGAGGTCCTCGACGCGGTCGACGAATGGCAGAACCGGCCGCTGGAGGCGCTGTACCCCGTCATCTATCTCGACGCGTTGGTGGTGAAGGTCAAAGACGGCGCCCACGTCCGAAACAAACACGCCCACATAGCGATTGGCGTCGACATGGCCGGTATCAAGCATGTGTTGGGGATCTGGATACAGGCCGAAGAGGGCGCGAGGTTCTGGGCCGGGGTGTGCGCGAATCTGGCCAACCGCGGCGTCAAAGACGTGCTAGTCGTGTGCTGTGACGGGCTCACCGGATTCCCCGAGGCGATCGAGGCGACCTGGCCGCTGGCCACCGTGCAGACGTGTGTGGTGCATCTGATCCGCAACGCGATGCGGTTCGTCAACTACAAAGACCGCAAGGAGGTGGCCCGGGCGATCAAACCGATCTACACAGCCCCGGATGTCGAGGTCGCCCGCCTCGAGTGGGAGGCCTTCCGCGACTCGGAGTTGGG
>NZ_LZTC01000059.1:0-64850 GCF_001665905.1 Gordonia sp. 852002-50395_SCH5434458 | reverse complement strand
AGCAGCCAGCCCGTAGAGTCGGACATATGCCCCGCAAAGACGCTTCGTCTCAGCTGACCGCGCCGCTGGCGTGGACCGTGCTCATTCTGTCGGTCGCCCAGGCCGTGGCCGTGCTCATTCCGCTCGCGCTGTTCGGTGGAGAGCCCAACGACGACGGCGTCGACCTGTTGATCAGTCCCGCCGGCTATGCCTTCGCGATCTGGGCCGTCATCTACGTGTTGTCGGCCGTGACCGGCTACATCTTTGTCCGAGGGCTCGACTCGGGCACCCAATACGGCAAACGCCTCGCCGTCGATCTCGCCATTGCCTGTGGTGCGGCGGCGCTGTGGCTGATCGTGTCTGCAGCCTCGATCGACTGGCTGCCGTCGATCCTGCTCACCGTCATGGCGCTTGCATTGCTCGACGCTGCGCGCATCGCGGCACTTCCAGTCGAAAATCCCTCCTCGACAACCACTCTCGTCCGCATCACGATCGGGATCTACGCGGGGTGGGCAACCGCCGCGGTGTTCGTCAACTGGGCATCAGACATCGCACGCAGCGGTGCGGCCGACGAGTCGTCGGCCGGTTGGCAACTGGTCGTCCTGATCGTCGCCGCACTCGTCGCGGTCACCGTCACCTACCTCTACGGCAGCGCGCTTCCAGCGCTCCCCATCACCCTTGCGTGGGCACTGCTGGCTATCGCTGTGAACGCGTGGTCGGATTCGACGCCGATCGCGGTTACCGCCGTCGTGGGCATTGTCGCTGTGGCACTCGCCTATTGGGCGTCGACGCGGCGGACTTCCGTCTCAGAGGGTGCGCTGTCGCGAACCTGAGCCTCCCGCCACGACGGGACTCCCAGGGCATCTTCGACGGCTCTGCCCAACCGGAACGGCATGACTTCGTCGAGTGGCTTGCCTACCAACTGAACCCCGATCGGCACGCCGTCGGTTGCGATACCTGCGGGGACCGCGAGTATCGGGCAGCGGTTCGCGACGTTGAACGGACTTGTCAGATGCGCCTGCCAATAGTGTTGCAGGTGAACGGGAGTCGCGTCGGGGCCGACGACCTCGATGCCGTGGAGATAGTTGCCATCCGCGGCAAGGGACGTCACAGCAGAAACCGGGCACAACAGCGCGTCGACGTCGGCCATCGCGGAGGCGAGTTGCGCCTGCAGCCGTGCGTCGGCGGCTACCGAGTCGAGGTGTGAGAGTCGTTGCGCGGCAGCCTCGGCGTCGCGCATGAACTGCTCGGTGTAGGCGGCGACGGGCGGTCCGCCCGCCGTTTCGGCGCGCATCGCGGGAGCGAGTAAGTGGCCGAAGTGGGCGAAGATGGTCTCTCGAATCCCGTCGCTACGCCACGGGAGCGTCACGTCGACGACCTCTGCGCCTCGTTGCCGCAGCGCTTCTGCCGCGCGGAGGGTCGCGGAAGCGACGTCGGGGTGAACACCGAAGTCGCCCAACGTGATACTGATGCCGACACGTACCCCATCAAGAGAGGTATGCGCATCCAGTGTGCCTGCAAGCTGCCCGCTTCCGCCCCAACTGAAATGATCGCTGTGATGGTGGCCGGACATGACATCGGCCAGCAGGGCGGTGTCGTCGACGGTGCGCGCCATCGGGCCGTCGCCACGATAGGTGTCGGCGCTGAGGGGCGGCGCCCCAGGAATGCGCCCGTAAGGCGCCTTGTAGCCGACAGTGCCGGTGAAACCTGCTGGGATTCGCGTTGATCCGGCGATATCGCTTGCTGTGGCTAGAGTGGCCATGCCTGCCGCAAGTGCGGCACCGGCGCCACCCGACGAACCGCCGGGGGAAGCCGCAAGGTTGTAGGGGTTACGAGTGACGCCCCACATCGGAGAATGTGTGACGGTCGCGCAACTGAATTCGGGAGATGTAGTCCGCGCGTGGATGATTCCACCGGCTGCACGAATACGCGCGACGATCGGGTGATCGGCGTCGGCGATACGACCCCGGTGCGCTGCAAGACCTTGCTCGAGAGTGCGTCCGGCCAGCGCGTGCTTCTCCTTGGTGGCGACTGGAATCCCGAACAACGGTGGCAGTCGATCGCCACGACGACGCGCTGCATGGAGCCGCTCCGTCGCAGTAGCCGCTTGACTGGTTGCCTCGTCGTCGAGAACCTCGGTGAAAGCGTTGATGCCAGTTGCGCGGTCTCCGTTGACATCACGAATGCGCGCCAGCGTCGACGCCATCACCTCGCTCGGTGTGAAGTCGCCGCTGAGATAACCGACGCGCATCTGTGCTGCCGAGAGATCGCAGAGACTTGTCGTCGACACCGCGGTGCTCATGCGTGCGCTCCGGGCATTCCTGCTGCAACGCCGTCGAGTGCGCCCTCGGCGAGGCGGCGGACGACGCCCGTAAGTGCCTCGACACCAGCCAACATGTCTGCGTCAGTGGTGAATTCGCGCTCGCAGTGGGAGACGCCGTCGACCGACGGGACAAACATCATGACCGTGGGAACGATGCGGTTCATGGCCACCGAATCATGTCCCGCCATGGTCCGGAGGCGTCGAACGCTCAGTCCGGCGTCGGCAGCGACCTTCTCGGCGAGTTCGAGGCCGGCCTCGGGGTAGTACTGGATCTCACGGATATCGACGTCGTTGACCTCGATGCGAACGTCGTATCGCTCTGCTACTGCGGCGATGTCACGGAGCAGACTGTCGCGCGCGGCGAGTACGTCGGCTTTGCGTTCCGCACGCAGATCGGCTACCAACGTCACGAGTCGTGGCACGACGATAGGCGAGTTGGGCTCAAGGGTGAGTTGACCGACGGACGAGACGAGCGACTCGGGCTCGGCCACACTCGTCACCTTGTGGACGAGCAGAACCACCTCACTTGCGGCAACCAGAGCATCCCTGCGATCAGCCATCGCGGTGGCGCCGGTGTGCGACTGTTCTCCGACGACACGAATGTCGAGTTTCTGCGTGTGCCAACTGAAGTCGACGGCGCCGAGGCCGATCTGCTCACGTTCGAGAATGCGGCCCTGCTCGATGTGGATCTCGGCATAGGCGACGGCCTCCGGGCGGGGATCGTCGCCTAGCGCCCCGATGTTTCCCATCGCCTCGCGGACGGTGGTTCCGGCGAGGTCGGTGACCGCCAGCATCTCCTCCTGGTCCATCAGTCCGGCGAAGACCGAACTACCCATGATCGACGGGGCAAACCGGCCCCCCTCCTCGTTGAACCAGTCGACCACGGCGACGTTGTACCTGGGCTGCGCGCCGCCAGCCGTCACCTCCCGGTGCAGACGCTCGGCGGCATGCAGCGCAGCGATGACACCGTAGGCACCGTCGAAGCGCCCACCGAGTGGTTGAGAATCGAGGTGCGATCCGACGAGCACGTACGGAGCACCGGGCGCGAACTCGACGAGAGCGAAGAGATTTCCGATCCCGTCGCGACGCACGTCCCAACCGCGCTGCTCGGCGAATTCGGTGAACCAAGCGCGAACGTGCTTGTCCTCCAGAGTTCCTGCTTGACGTTCGACGCCGCCACCGTCAGTGGCCCCGATGGTCGCGACGTGATGAAAGTCGACGAGGAGGGACTCGTTGGTACTCGAATCATTGGTACTCATCTGTGAAAACTCCTGTAACTGCGTGGAAAGCGTTGCTGGCGCGGCGGTTCTACAGTGCCGCGTGCCGGGTCTCCGGGACGCGCGTTGCGACGATCACTGCCAGGACGACGGCGGCCGCGATGGCCATGTACACGCCGGGCGCGGCGTCGAATCCCGTCGACCCCACGAGCCATGTGCCGACGAACGGCGCGGTCCCGCCGAAGAGGGCATAGCCGGTGTTGTAACTGATTGCCGCGCTGGTGAATCGGGTGCGGGTGGTGAATGCCTCGACGAAGAAGGTGTAGCAACCTCCGCCGTAGATCGTGAGCGGGATGACGAACAGCATCTGTCCAGCGATCGCCATCGCCAGGGAGCCGCTGGTCACCATGGCGAAACACGGCACCGCCAGGATGGCGATCGAGATGGTGCCCGCGATGAGCATCGGCCGACGGCCGAACCTGTCGCCGAGCATTCCCGTGAGCGGGAGCATCAGTGTGTAGAGCGACATCGCGGCGGCGTTCGCGATCAACGATTGCTGCTGGGAAAGTCCTCCGGTCGTCTTCACATAGGTGACGAAGTAGCCGGACAGGAAGTAGAAGCCCATCGCGGTCAGACCCATCACGAACACAACCTGAACCATGCGAAGTCCGTTCTCGCGGAATGCTTCACGGATCGGCGACGACTCGTGGTGCTCAACGTTCGCCAGTGTCTCCTTGAACGCATCGGACTCTTCGGTGCGAAGACGAATCCACAACCCGAAGACTGCCAGCGGCGCGGCCAGCAGGAACGGGATGCGCCATCCCCAGGACTCGAATGCGTCGGAACCCATGGCGGCGGTGAGTCCGAGGATCAACGCGCCGCCGAAGACGGACGGCAGTGCTGTTGCAGCGATCGTCGTATTCAGCCACTTTCCGCGATGCGCGGTCGGGGCGTGCTCATAGGTGAAGGTCGGTGCGCCGACCGACTCGCCGCCGGCAGAGAACCCCTGGAGCAGTCGACACAGCACGAGCAGAATCGGTGCGGCGACACCTATCTGCTCGTACGTGGGCAGCAACCCGATGAGCGCCGTCGCGCCACCGATGGTGAGCAACGTGACGAACAGGACGTTCTTGCGCCCCACGCGGTCGCCGAGAGCGCCGAAGAACAGACCGCCGAGCGGCCGGATCACAAACGCCGCCGCGAACGTGGCGAACGTCGCGAGTAGACCGGTGAGATCGTTCGACGACGGGAAGAAGTGATGGGCGAGAACAACTGCCGACAACCCGTACAGGGTGAAGTCGTAGAACTCGATGAACTGACCGATCGCACCACCAGCAAGAACGCGTCGCTGTAGCGGGGTTGCGGGTTGAGACTTGCCGTTGACGTCCATCTCCGCTGTCGCGGCTGATGACTGTGCCGGAGCCTCGGTGTTCGTCGAGGGCGTCTGGGTGGAATTCATATCGGTCACGCTAGGGACGCACCATTGCCTAACGTTGGCACTCGTGTTGCAAGACGAGCACGTGGTGTGTTTCTGATGTGCGACGGACCTCGCGCACAGGTCCGAGCAGGTAACACAGTGGTCATCGGTATTGCCTTCCTCTGCGCCTCGATCGGCGATCTGCCAAGCGAATCGGGTTCGCTCGAGGGTGCTGCACCATAGAGTGCGTGACCCGGATCACGTAACTCAAGCGAATCTTTTCGTTTGCTGCCATCGACAAAATCGATGTCAAAGGTCGACGCCATAGAGCTGCCGGCACACAGCGGCAAACGCCTGGGCACGTCGTGTCGGGGTGCCGAGAGACGGGAACAGCAGAACGACCTTGATCGGCGGCAGGTCTTCGACGATCCGCAATGGAACCACTGAACCGCCGGAGTATGTGAGGTCGTGGTGCAGACGCTGGTTGAGAATCGAATAACCGTGTCCCCGTGACACAAACGACCGCACGGTCTCGTAACCGCTGGCTCGGTGCCTCACGCGTGGGGTGAGCCCGAGCTGCCGGAAGAGCGCGAGGAAGTAGTCGCGCGAGTGGGGAACGTCGTAGAGCACAAACGGGTCGGCTTCGAGGTCGCGCAGTGACACCTCGCCGAACGGGTTGGCAGCTGCTGGATGATCGGCAGCGACAATGACGTGTGGGGCAACGGTTTCCACCACCTGCGACTCGGCGTCGACTGCGACACCGAGGTCGTACATGAGGGCTACCTCGCAGCGTCCCTGCGCCAGTGCGAGCCTCAGGCCCTCCTGGTCGGCCTCGAAGAATCGCACATGGACTTTGGGGTAGGCGCGCTCGAACGCCTGCAGAATGACCGGTGCGCGAAAGGGTGCAAGCGGTGCGAATATCCCGACCGTCATCTCGCCCTCGAGTTCGGCGTCTTCGTCTCGAACGGCGGCGAGGAGCGTGCCTGCGTCTTCGAGGAATCCGAGCGCACGAGACCTGAGTCGACGCCCCGCAGGCGTCAGCTCCAGGCCGCGACGAGCGAGCCGGAGGAAAAGGGGTTGCCCCACTTCGTGTTCGAGTTGTGCGATCGCCGCGGACACCGTCGATTGCGTGACGGATAGCGACTGCGCGGCTGCCGTCATGCTGCCGGCCTCGGCGACGGCCATGAAGTAGCGCAACTGCGTCAGGGTGAAGTCATTCGACACCGCTGGCTCCTAATGTTGGGGCCCGCACCGGCTCGATAACGCGACACAACCCGGTGCCGACGGGATATGCCGGAACCGGGTGGTGTCACGCTCGTGCGAGCGCAGAGGGTGCCTGTCACAACGCCGCGTCGGCGACCTCCAGCGCGGCGTCGAGGATGGCAAGTCCTTCGCGGGCCTCGTCGTCGGAGATGGTGCATGGCGGGCAGACGTGGATGCGGTTGAAGTTCGCGAACGGCAGCATGCCGCGCGATTTGCATTCCGCGATCACCTTGTTCATGGCATCGCTGCTCGCGCCGTAGGGGGCGAGTGGCTCGCGAGTCTCTGAGTCCTTGACCAATTCGACGGCCCAGAAGACGCCTGCGCCGCGTACCTCGCCGACGCTGGGATGCCGCTGTGCGATCCGCTCGAGCTCGGGGCCGATCACCTCGGCGCCGATTCGTGCGGCATTCTCGACCATTCCCTCGTCGGCCATCGCGTTGATCGTCGCGACAGCGGCCGCGGTGGCGAGCGGATGACCCGAGTAGGTCAGGCCGCCGGGGTACGGGGTCTCGGCGAAAGTTGCTGCGATATGCGGACTTATCGCGACGCCACCGAGCGGGACGTAGCCCGAGTTGACGCCCTTGGCGAAGGTCAGCAGGTCGGGGACGATGGGGCCCTGCTCGTCGTCGCCGTGCTCGATTGCGAACCACTTGCCCGAGCGTCCGAACCCGGCCATCACCTCGTCGGCGATGAAGACGATGCCGTAGCGGTCGCAGATCTCACGCACGCCGCGCAGGTAGCCGGGCGGCGGGATCATGATGCCTGCGGTGCCGGGAATGGTCTCCAGGATGATTGCCGCGATCTGCGACGGACCTTCCATGCGGATGGTCTCTTCCAGGTGGTCGAGCGCGCGTTCACACTCCTGTTCCTGCGTGGTCGCGTGAAAGCGCGAGCGGTACAGGAATGGCCCGAAGAAATGCACGACGCCTGCGTCGCCGTAGTCGTTGGGCCAGCGTCGTGGATCGCCCGTCAGGTTCACCGCGGTGTCGGTGCCGCCGTGATAGGAGCGGTAGCGCGACAATACTTTTCGACGACCCGTGTGCAAACGGGCCATGCGAACCGCGTGCTCGTTCGCGTCGGCACCACCGTTGGTGAAGAAGACCTGATTCAACTCACCGGGAGTGCGCTCGGCGATAAGTCGTGCGGCCTCCGAGCGCGCATCGTTGACATGTGCCGGCGCGACGGTGCACAGCTTGGCGGCCTGCTCCGCGATCGCGGCGACGACCTTCGGGTGCTGGTGGCCGATGTTGGTGTTGACCATCTGTGACGAGAAGTCGAGAAGGCGATTGCCCTCGCCGTCCCACACGTAGCACCCGTCGGTGGCGGTGATCGTCATCGGGTTGAGCTTCGCCTGCGCCGACCACGAGTGGAAGACGTGCTTGCGATCAAGTTCGTAGGCACGCTTCGCCGCGTCGAGATCGATGGCGGGAGTAGTGCGTTCAGACTGAATGGTCATATGCGGCAATCCGTTTCGGTACTCGGTGAAGCTCAGGCGTTCTGGGGGAATCCGAGGTTGATTCCGCCGTGGCTGGGGTCGAGCCAGCGGGTGGTGATGGCTTTGGTGCGTGTGAAGAAGTGTATTCCTTCGGTGCCGTGGGCGTGGCTGTCGCCGAAGAGGGAGGCCTTCCAGCCGCCGAAGCTGTAGTAGGCCATGGGGACGGGAATGGGGACGTTGATGCCGACCATGCCGACCTCGACTTCGTTGCCGAAGCGTCGGGCTGCGCCGCCGTCGTTGGTGAAGATCGCGGTGCCGTTGCCGTAGGGGTTGTTGTTGATCAGGTCGAGCGCTTCGTCGTAGGTGTCGACGCGGACGACAGACAGGACGGGCCCGAAGATCTCGTCGGTGTAGATGCTCATGTCGGGGGTGACATTGTCGAAAAGTGTTGGGCCGAGCCAGAAGCCGTCGGCTCCGCCGTCAGCCTCGACCGTGCGGCCGTCGAGAACGACGGTGGCACCGGCCTTTTCGCCAGCGTCGACGTAGCCGGCGACCTTGTCGCGGTGAGCCTTGGTGACCAGGGGTCCCATGTCGGCGTTGGTGGTGCCGTCGCCGGTGACGATGGTGGTGGCGCGTTCGGTGATCTTGGCGACGAGGTCGTCGGCGATGTCTCCGACGGCGACGGCGACGCTGATGGCCATGCAGCGTTCGCCTGCGGAGCCGAAGCCTGCGTTGACCATGGCGTCAGCGGCGAGGTCGAGATCGGCGTCGGGCAGGATGATGGCGTGGTTCTTGGCGCCGCCGAGAGCTTGGACGCGTTTACCGTTGGCGGTTCCGGTGGCGTAGACGTACTGCGCGATGGGGGTGGAGCCGACGAAGCTGACGGCCTTGATGCTCTTGTTGGTGAGCAGTTCGTCGACGGCGGTCTTGTCGCCCTGTAGGACGTTGAATACGCCGTCGGGCAGGCCTGCTTCTTTCCAGAGTTCGGCGAGCCAGATCGATGCGCTGGGGTCTTTTTCCGACGGCTTGACGACGACGGTGTTGCCTGCGGCGATGGCGATGGGGAAGAACCACATGGGGACCATGGCGGGGAAGTTGAAGGGGCTGATGATGGCGACGGGTCCGAGTGGCTGGTGCACGGAGTGGATGTCGACGTTGGTGGAGGCGTTCTCGGTGTAGCCGCCCTTGAGCAGATGCGAGATGCCGCAGGCGAATTCGACGACTTCCTGGCCGCGGCTGATCTCACCGAGCGCGTCGGAGAGCACCTTGCCGTGTTCAGCGGTGATGATCGCTGCCAGCTCTTCCTTGCGCTCGTTGAGAAGTTCGCGGAAGCGGAACAGCACCGCGGTGCGCTTGGCCAGTGACGTGTCGCGCCATTCGGGGAACGCGTCGGCGGCCGCGGCGATGACCGTGCGCGCATCCTCGACCGACGCCAAGGCCACATTCGCGGTCACGACGCCGGTTGCCGGATTGGTCACCGGCGCCGTCGCCGACGAGTCGCCGGCGAACGCCTTGCCGTCACACCAGTGCTGCACGATGGCTGTCATCAGAACTCCTCCACAAGAACGGAATTTGGCACGCGACTCCACAGTGGGCAGAGTCGTCGCGCGAGTACCTCCCAGTCTGGTGCAGAACGGAGAGTTTGGCGCGCTACACTCTGTCAGTGAAATTCGATCGGAATTTACACCTCGTAAAGCTCTGCGGATGAGATTCGGATGACTCTGACTGTCGGCGACGTCATCGATCTGCCGGTGATCCGCGCTGGGCTCCCCGACGTGCTGAGCACGGCGGGCGTCGACCGCACAGTGAGGTGGGTTCACGTCAGCGACGTCGGCGATCTCGGGCACCTGCTCGAGGGCGGCGAACTCGTCCTGACCACGGGCGATGCCCTGCGGCGTGATCCGCGACGTTACCTCGAGAATCTCGCTCGGGCGGGTGCGCTCGGTGTGATCGCCGAGTTCGACGATTCGTCGGCCATACCGTCGGAGATCGGGCCGGTGGCCGTCGAGCTGGGTTTGACGGCAGTGGTGTTGCGCCGGGAGATCAAGTTCGTCGAGGTGACCGAACAGGTTCACCGCAGCCTGGTTGCCGAACAGTATGCCGCCGTGGAGTTCGCGCACCGCACTCACGAGACTTTCACGCAACTCACCATACGACGGGCGTCGCCAGCGGAGATCACGAACAGTGTTGCGGCGCTGCTTGATTCACCAGTGGTGTTGGAGAATCTGCAGCATCACGCGGTGGCGTCGGCCGGAGCTCCGGCGGCGTCACTGCTTCACGACTGGGAACGCCGTTCGCGGCTACACGCATCGGACGTCGCGACGACTGAGGTTTCCGATCACGCACCGTGGAGAATCGTCGACGTCGGTCGCGGCGACGACCACTGGGCCAGGCTGATCGTCCCCGAACCACACGCTGACGAACAGCGAACAGCGATGGTGCTCGAGCGAGCGGCGCAGGCGCTCGTGATGCATCGGATGGCCGAGCGTGGCCGCCTCGACATCGAGCGGCAGGCACAGGCAGGGCTCGTCGACGACGTTCTGCAAGAACGCATTCGAGACGAGGGCGAGGTGGCGGCGCGAGCGTTCGCGCTCGGCCTGCGCGAAGCCAACGAGTACGTGCCGATCTCGGTGCGAGTGCCCGGCTGGCCGGCGAGTGACGATCCGATCTCCACACGACGTCGCACCGCCCAGTTGCTCGACGTCGTGGTGCGGGTTGTCGGCGCGCAAGGGCACAGCGCGCTCTTCTCAGTGCGAGGCGACGGGGAGATCCTTGTAGTGCTCGCGTTGACGACGGCACGTGGCAGGTCGCGTCAACACGCACTCGACACACTCGCCGCCGCCACACGGCGCGACATAGAGCGAACCGTCGGCCATGCAGGTGCCGTTCTTGGTCTGGGCGCGCCCGGACGACAGGTGATGTCGACAATCCACACGCTGCTGCAGGCGTCACAGGTTGCCGAGGTCGCTGCCGGAATGCCGACGTCGGAGCGTGCCGTATTCGGAGTGCAGGACATCGGAATTCGCGGATTGATCTCATTGCTACGCGACGATCCGCGTTTACAGCGGTTCGCCGAATCCGAACTACGCGACCTCGTGCTCGACGACATCAACACCGGCGGTGACCTGCTCGACGTCTTGCGCGGCTACGTGCGGCACGTCGGCAACAAGTCGGCACTCGCCTCTCATCTACACATGAGCAGACCGTCGTTGTATGCGAAGCTTGCGCGCATCGAGCAGATACTCGGCGTCGATCTCTCCGACGGTGAATCCGTCACCTCGCTGCACGTCGCTCTTCTTATTCTCGACGGGCGGTCACAGGGAACCGCAACTCCTTAGCTGCGAGAAACTTTCCGGACTGCGGTCCGTTTTGCAATGTAGTTTTGTACGAATTTTCAGGCGATCGTAAGAAATCGGTGGTGAGGTAAGCCTTATGAAACCTCCAGAGACGATCACCGACCCGAACCACTCCTCCACGAGCGGGGAGGTTGCACGATGAAGCGACGCTACCTGTGGTGGGGGCTCGGAACGCTTGTCGTTCTCATTGTTGTCGTTGTCGCGGCAGGCCCGTGGGCGTACTCCAAGTGGATTGCGGGCGACGCCGACGAGGAACTCAAGCTCCCGACGTCGACGCAGGCGGCGTCGGAAAGCGTCGACGGCGCATGGACGATCGTGCCCGGGCCCTCCGCCGAGGCGACCCGAACGCAGGCCGGATATCGAGTCGACGAGACGCTGCGTGGGCAACCCGTCACGGTGAACGGACGCACGACATCGGTGACCGGCACGGCGACGGTGGCGTCGTCGAAGTTGGAGAGCGCCGACATCACGGTCGACGTCGAATCGATCACCAGTCCGGAGTCGATGCGCGACAACCGTTTCCGCGGTGAGTCGATCATGGACACCGAGAAGTATCCGACCGCGACCTGGAAACTGACTCAGCCGGTTGATATTTCGTCCGTCCCCGAATCTGGCCAGCCGCAGGCCGTGCAGGCAACCGGCGACATCACCATCAAGGGAGTGACCAAATCGGTCACGACGGCCCTCAACATCCAACGATCAGGAGCATCGGTGATCGTGCAGGGATCGATACCCGTCACCTGGACCGACTTCGGCGTCACCCCACCGTCACTGGGCTTCGTCGAGGTGGAGAAGACCGGCAGCATCGAGTTCCTGGTGAACCTCGAAAAGAAGTGAGCGGTGGTCTCGACAGGCTCGACCAGCGGGTGTGGCGCGACCCTTTCCGCTGGTTGAGCCGGCCGCGAGCGTAGCGAGCAGCCGAGTCGAAACCACTTCCGTGGGGGTGTGGTCTCGACAGGCTCGACCAGCGGGTGTTGCTCGGCTGGCGGTGGTCTCGACAAGCTCGACCATCGGTGGGGCGGCGCTCGACCAGCGGTGATAGCTCGACCGGCAGGTGTGGCTCGACCAGCGGCGAGTGGCAGCGCCGGACACGCGGGGCGCCCCTTACGCTTGCGAACTTTCGGTAAGCGCGGCAGACTCCAACACGGACCACAGCGTCGCCGCGGCGCGGGAGGGATCGCGATCGGATGACCGACGAGCGCCAGCAATGCAGGTCATCTCCGTCGGTCTCGTCTATTCCGCTGAACCGTCGTCGATTCTTCACTCTGAGCGCCGCTGCAGGCGTGGGTGTGTTCGGGGTGTCTGCGCTGAGCGCGTGCTCGCCCGGCTCGGGTTCGGGATTAGCAGGTTCTGCCAACACAATTCGGGCAGCGATCGCCGGTGAGCCCGATCAACTCGACCCGCACAAGACCTCCGCCTACTTCTCCTTCGAGGTACTCGAGAACGTCTTCGACACTCTCGTCGAACCCAACGAAAAGCTCGAGATGGTCCCTGCGCTCGCACAAAGCTGGCAGGTCAATCCCGAAGAGACGCAATACGTTTTCACGCTGCGCCCGAACGTTCGGTGGCACAACGGTGAGCCGCTGACCGCATCCGACGTCGTCTACTCCTATCGGCGGATCATCGACGGTGAGCTCTCGGCGTCGTGGCGATTCGACAACGTCGCCACCATCACGGCACCCGATGATGCGCACGTCGTGATCACCACCCGCACGCCGAGTCCTAACCTGCTCAGCAGTATCGGCGGTTTCAAGGGACTCGCGATCGTGAACAAGCGCAACGTCGAGTCGGGGCAGATCCTCACCCGTCCCATCGGCACCGGGCCGTTCTCGTTCGAATCACGTTCGCCGGCAACGTCGATCGTGCTCAAAGCCAACCCGGGACACTGGTCGGGCGGACCGCATGTCGACGGCGTGGCCTTCAGTTTCATCTCCCAGGGGACGACGGCCGTCTCGTCGCTGCGATCTGGCGAGGTGGACTGGACCGACGCCATTCCCGCGCAGCAACTGCGCATCCTCGACAGCGACGACGAGATCAACGTCGGAACCGTGACCGCCAACGACTACTGGTACGTTGCAATGAACTTCGCGCGTAAGCCGTTCGACGACCGACGCGTCCGGCAGGCGGTGGCTTACGCGATCGATCGCAAATCCATTGCGCAGGTGGTCGGATACGGGACGGCGACACCGAATCAACTGGCGATTCCCAAGACCAGCCCGTGGTTCACCCCCTATGACCGATTCACCGCCGGTCTGGATCGGGCTGCCGCGGTGAACAAATCGCGGTCGCTGCTTCGTGACGCCGGGCATTCGTCGTTGTCGATGGGTCTGATGGTCTCCACCGAGTATCCCGAAACCGTCACTGCCGCACAGGTCATCGCGTCGAATCTCGCCGACGCCGGAATCAAGGTCACCATCGAGCAACTCGACTTCGGTGTCTGGCTCGACCGCCAATCCGCCGGGCAGTTCGACTCGTTGCTGATGGGCTGGCTCGGCAACATCGACCCTGACGATTTCTACTATGCGCAACATCATTCGGGCGGCACGTCGAACTCGCAGAAGTACTCCAATCCGGAAGTCGATCGGCTCCTCGACGCCGGACGTACCGAACTCGACGTCGGTCGTCGCAAACAGATCTACGCCGACGTCTCGTCGCGGATCGCCGACGACGTCAGCTACCTCTATCTCTACAACCCGTCCGCCACACAGGCGTTCTCGAAGTCGGTGCGCGACTACACCGTGCGAGCCGACAAGGCCGTCCGATTCCGCAACGCCCGACTCGACAGGGGAGGTGCGTCATGAGCGACTTCGGTTGGCCGCTCATCAGGTTCATCCTGATCCGACTGCTCTACACCGTCCTCGTCTTGATCGGTGTGACGATCGCGGTGTTTCTCCTGATGCAGATCGTTCCCGGTGACCCGGTCAAGATCGCGCTGGGCACCCGCTACACGCCCGAATCCTATGCGGCACTGCGTAGTGCATCTGGGCTCGATCAGCCGTTGTTCACCCAGCTCATCCACTACATCGGGAATGCTGCGACCGGAGACCTGGGCGTCAGCTTCCGCAACAATGAACCGGTCACTCAGATGTTGATGGATCGACTGCCCGCGACGATCGCCCTCGCGGTGGCGGCCATCCTCGTGGCGCTGGTGATCGCGATTCCGTTCGGTACGTGGGCAGCGTTGCGCGAGGGTCGCGCTGCGGACAACACAATTCGCGTCGTCTCGCAGTTCGGTATCTCGGTGCCTGACTTCTGGATGGGCATTCTGCTCATCGCACTGTTCTCGACTTCCCTTGGCTGCCTGCCGTCATCGGGATATCGTTCGCTCGCAGACGGATTCGTGCCGTGGATATCTCACCTGGTGCTGCCGGCGATCACCGTCGGCGTCGTCACCGGCGCCATCATGACCCGATACGTTCGCGCCGCCGTCCTCGAGGTGGCGAACGCGCCGTACGTCACCACCGCGGAGTCCAAGGGGCTGAGCCGTAGACGAATCATGGTGTCGCACATCGGCCGCAACGCGTTGGTCCCGGTACTCACCATCTCGGGTATCCAGCTCGCAGGACTGCTCGGCGGCGTGATCGTCGTCGAAGTGGTCTTCGCCTGGCCTGGCCTGGGGCGACTCGTCTACGACTCCGTTGCCGCACGCGACTATCCGATGCTGCAGGGAGCGATTCTGCTCATCGCAGCGATCTTCCTCATCATCAATCTGATCGTGGACATCCTCTACGCCGTCATCGATCCGAGGATTCGGTTGTCATGAGCGAGCTACCCGAGCCAGAACGCACCGCACAGACCGCACTCGACGACGCGGGCGAACCGACCTCCGCAGGTACCGGCAGCACCGACTCGGCGTGGCGACTGCTGCTGCGCAACAAGGCGTCGGTGGTCGGCATCGTCGTCATCTTGGTGATGGTCATCCTGGCGATCTTCGGTTCGTTCATCGCCCCGTACGGCGCCAACGACATCGACGTCCCGAATGCGCTGCAGGCACCCGATTTCTCGCATCTGTTCGGCACCGACGACCTTGGCCGCGACGTGTTCTCGCGGGTGGTCCTCGCGGCGGCGGTGAGTATGCGTGTCGCCGTGATCGCCGTGGCGATCTCGTTGATCGCGGGCGTGATCATCGGCATGGTGTCGGGTTTCGCGGGCGGAATCACCGACACCGTGCTCATGCGGGTGATCGACGTCGTCTTCTCGTTCCCGGTGATGTTGCTGGCGTTGGCGATCGTCGCGATCCTCGGCCCGGGCGTCACGTCGGCGACCATCGCCATCGGCATCGTCTACATCCCGATCTTCGCCCGTGTCGCGCGAGCCGACACCCTGCGTGTTCGCGAAACACAGTTCGTGCAGGCCGCCCGCACGATGGGGGTGTCGACGCCCCGCATCCTGTTCGGCCATGTGCTGCCGAACATCTCGGGTCCCGTCGTGGTGCAGACGTCGATCTCGTTGGCCTTCGCCATCTTGTCGGAGGCCGCCCTGTCGTTCCTCGGACTCGGAGTTCAACCACCCGAGCCCTCCTGGGGCCGCATGCTTTACGACGCCCAGGGCTTCCTCACCACCGCGTGGTGGATGGGTGTGTTCCCCGGCCTGGCGATCCTCGTGACCGTCTTCGCCTTCAACCTGCTCGGCGACGGAGTGCGCGACGTCCTCGACCCTCGGCAACGAACTCTGTTGCGAAATCGGGGCAAAGCGGGTCGACGCCCCGCCACCCGCAGCGCGAAGGCGGCGACTACCGAAGCGGCACAGGCAACGTCGGACGCCGCGGCGCACGACGACGACCAGGGGCGAACCGACCCGGTCTTCTCCGTCTCACAGCTCGTCGTCGGCGTCGGTCCACGGGAGATTGTGCACGGCATCGACTTTGCCGTGGCCAAGGGCGAAACGCTGGGCATCGTCGGCGAGAGCGGTTCGGGCAAATCGCTGTCGGTGCTGTCGGCGACGGGGTTGTTCCACGCACCGAGCTCGTACGTCGACGGATCGTCGACTCTCGCTGGCACACAGGTGATCGGCGCCTCCCGCGCGGTTCTGCAGTCGCTGCACGGGGCGCGCGTGGGATTCGTGTTCCAGGACCCGTCGTCGAGCCTGAATCCGTTGCTCACCATCGAACAACAACTGACCGAGGGTCCGCGCCGGCACCTCGGATTGAGCCACACGCAAGCCCGCGAGCGTGCGGTGCAGTTGCTGACCGACGTCAACCTCCCCGACCCCGAGAGTCGTCTGCGTGCCTACCCGCATCAACTGTCCGGCGGTCAACGGCAACGCGTGATGATCGCGATCGCGCTCTCCTGCGATCCCGATGTGCTCGTCGCCGACGAGGCGACCACCGCGCTCGACGTCACGACGCAGGCCCAGATCATCGACCTCGTCGCGCGGTTGCAGCGCGAGCGAGGCATGGCGGTGGTGTGGATCAGCCACGACCTGGGGGTGATCGGACGGATCGCCGACCGCGTCGTCGTTCTCCGGCAGGGCGAGGTCGTCGAAACCGGTGACGTCGCAGAGATATTCGCCGATCCGCAGCACGAGTACACCCGCGAGCTGTTGGCGTCGCGTCCGCTGTTGTCGAAGGTTGACGATCGTGACGACACCGACCTCGAGTCCGGAAAAGACACCGCCGCAACACCTCTCGTCACCATCTCTGACCTGGACGTGAGGTTCGCGGTACGTACCTCGACCGGTCGCGACGTGGTGCACGCGGTCAGCGATGTCACCCTCGACGTCGCACGCGGGACGACGCTGGGCATCGTCGGCGAATCGGGATCGGGCAAGTCGACGATCGCGGGCGTCCTCACCGGATTGACCACCACTGGCCACGGCACGGTGGTTCGCGGCAGCGCACGAATCAATGTGGAGGACAAGGAGATCGACGCTGTCGGCGTGCACGGTGCCGAGCAGAAGGCGCTGCGTCGACGGGTTGCCATGGTGTTCCAGGACCCGGGCGCCTCACTCGACCCGCGGATGACCGTCGTCTCGTCGATCGGCGAGGCGCTACGCGCGCACAATCTGGTATCGGGTAAGGACGCATTGCGGAGTCGCGCAACGCAATTGCTCGACGACGTCAGTCTGGACAGTTCGTACCTCGACCGCTATCCACACGAGCTCTCCGGCGGTCAGCGGCAACGTGTCTGCCTCGCCCGCGCACTCGCGTCCGACCCCGAGTTACTGATCCTCGACGAGTCGACGGCCTCGCTCGACGTGACGGTGCAGGCGTCGGTTCTCGATCTGCTCGCCGAACTTCAGCGCGAGCGCGGGCTGACGTACCTGTTCATCGCACACGACCTCGCCGTCGTCGAGCAGATCAGCGACACGGTGGCTGTGATGGAGAAGGGGCGGGTCGTCGAGACCGGCCCGGCGTCGAAGATCCTGCATCACCCCGAGAGCGACTACACCCGCAAACTGCTGGCCGCCATCCCGCCGGAGACGCCTGCCCGGGCCTGAACTCCGAGAGACGAGCGACCATTAACCGTGCAGCAGTTGCTGCCAGTTCGACGGCACGCGGTCGACCGGACCGGGTGCGGTCTGGTCGTCGGGGTGGCTTGTCGGCGGAGCCAGCTCCGGGCCGCTGGCCATGGCCGAGTCCGGGAAGCTCCAGAACCAGTCCTCGCCGGGTTCGAAGCTCTGGATGTACGGGTGCCCCGTGTCGTCGGCGTGATGCGAAGCGTGTTGGCCGGGGGAGGAGTCGCAACATCCGACGTGTCCGCAGGCGGCGCAGCGTCGAAGATGAAACCACCAGCCGTCGGCGGTGTCGAGGCATTCGACGCAGCCGGTGCCCGACGGCGGGACTGTGGGATCGATGAGGTTCTCAGCCATAATCCGACGCTACGCTCGGGTGGAGACGAGTTCGACCCTCACGCGACTCGACTCTCACATGACTCTCAGAAGGGTCGGGACCAAATCCGACGTGGCTGCTGTTGGAGTAGATGACATCGCAGCCAGCGGTGATCAGAAGGAGGATCAATGTCCCACGACTACCGCAAGAACCCGCAGGCCCTCGAGGCCCTCACCGCGGACCAGTACCGAGTAACCCAGGAAGACGGGACCGAGCCCGCGTTCCACAATGCCTACTGGGACAACCACGAGCCAGGCATCTACGTCGACGTGGTCTCCGGAGCGCCCCTGTTCAGCTCGCTCGACAAGTACGACAGTGGCACCGGATGGCCGAGTTTCACCCGCCCGATCAGCGACGACGCGATCTCGACGCGCACCGACCGATCGCTGTGGATGAAGCGAACCGAGGTCCGCTCGGCGTACGCCGACAGCCATCTCGGCCACCTCTTCGACGACGGACCGCGAGCCGAAGGCGGCAAGAGGTACTGCATGAACTCGGCGTCGCTGCGGTTCATCCCCGTGGCCGAGCTCGACGAGCAGGGTTATGGCGAGTACCGCCGCCTGTTCGAGAACACCGATAGTCCCGACACCACGCAGGAGAACGCATCATGACCAGTGGAAGCAACGACGACGGCCGCATCACCGAGCAGCCCGGCACCGAGACCGCGGTGCTCGCAGGAGGCTGCTTCTGGGGCGTCGAGGATCTGATTCGCCGCCAGCCCGGCGTGCTCGCGACGCGCGTCGGCTACACCGGCGGCAGCAACGACCACCCGACCTACCGAAATCATCCCGGGCACGCCGAGGGGGTGGAGATCGTCTTCGATCCGACGCAGACGAGCTACCGCGACATCCTCGCGTTCTTCTTCCAGATCCACGATCCGACGACGAAGAACCGGCAGGGTAACGACGTCGGTAGCAGCTACCGGTCGGCGATCTTCCCGGTGACGCCCGAGCAGGAGCGCGTCGCGCGTGACACCATCGCCGACGTCGACGCCTCGGGCCTCTGGCCGGGTAAGGCGGTCACCACGATCGAGCCTGCGGGCCCGTTCTGGGAGGCCGAGCCCGAGCACCAGGACTACCTGGTGCGCTACCCCAACGGGTACACCTGCCACTGGCCACGGCCGGACTGGGTGCTCCCACACCGCGACGAGGCGCACGCCTGATCTGATCTGACGGGGAACGGCCCGGTCACCGAGTTACTCGGCGACCGGGCCGTTGTCGTGGGCGGGGCCGCAGAATGTCGCGGAAGGGTGGTCCGGCCGCGCAGGAAGTAGGGGAAGTGTGGTCCGGGGCCGCAGAATCTCGCGGAAGGGCCATCGGGCGGCGCAGAAAGTAGGGGAAGGATTCTTTCCGTGGGTTGTGTACGTTTCCCCGGGTTGTGTCTGGGGAAAAGGTAAAAACCCCGAGGAAAGAACTCTTCCCCGAGTTTCTGCGAGCGGGGTGTGGTGGACCGGGCGCGCCTCGGCGTCGAGAGTCGTGCGGCGTCGACCGATGTTCTGATTCGACGGCGATGCCGACGTCCGGGTCAGCAGAGTCCTGCGGAAGGAACGTCGGGCGCCGCGGAAAGTCGGGGAAATGTGGACCGGCCCTGCAGAATCTCGCGGAAGGGCCGTCGGGCGCTGCAGAATCTCGCGGAAGGGCCGTCGGGCGCTGCAGAATCTCGCGGAAGGGCCTTCGGGCGCTGCAGAATCTCGCGGAAGGGCCTTCGGGCGCTGCAGAATCTCGCGGAAGGACCGTCGGGCGCTGTAGGAAGTGGGGGAAGGGTGGTCGGGCGGCGCAGAGAGTGGGGGAAGGATTCTTTCCGTGGGTTGTGTACGTTTCCCCGGGTTGTGTCTGGGGGAAAGGTAAAAACCCCGAGGAAAGAACTCTTCCCCTAGTTTCTGCCGGTGGGGTGGGGCGGTGGGTCTGGACCGGGCGCGGCGAGGAGCGCGGCGTCGACCGATGACCTGATTCGACAGCGAACTCGACGGCCAGCCCGCAGAATCCCGCGGAAGGTCCGCCCGGCGGCGCAAAATTCCGCGGAACCTTCGCCCCGGCGGCGCAGAGAGTAAGGAATCGAACCCTTCCCCGACTTTCTGCCGGCGGGGGTGGGGGTGGACCGGGCGCGGCAACGGGCACGGCCCGGCCGCCGAGAAACTCGGTGGCCGGGCCGCGTTCGTTCACAGCCGCAGTGGCAATACGACGACTCAGTGCGCCATCGCGGGAGCCTCGTCGCCCTCGGTGACGGGGAGTTTGCCGTTCGGGACGAGCAGCGCGGAGATCACGGCGCCCGCGGCGAACACTGCGGCCGCGACCCAGAAGGCGGTCGTGTACGAGTGCACCGCCGCAAGCTGTTGCAGCGCAGCGGGATTCGCCACCTGGCCAGCGTGCGACGTCGCATACGACGCCGCGGCGCTCGCCGCGATCGTGCTGAGCAGCGCGGTACCCACCGAGCCGCCCACCTGCTGCATGGTGTTGACGGTTGCCGACGCGACGCCCGCGTCTTCGGGCAGCACGCCCGACACCGCGCCCTGCATGGCCGGGGCCATCGACGCGCCGAGTCCGACGCCCATGATCAACAGCGCGGGCAGGACATGAGCCGCGTACGTGCTGGTGTCGGTCAGTTGTGTCAGCAGCACCATGCCCACGGCGGCGATCAGCATGCCGCCCGCCATCAGCCAGCGCGGTCCGAATCGGGGCAGCAGAACACCCGTCGACGTCGTTGCGGTGACGATCAGCATGCCGATCATCGGCAGGAACGCCAAGCCGGTCTGGATCGGGCTGAAGTGCAGATTCACCTGCAGGTAGTAGGTGAGGAACAGGAAGATGCCGAACATTCCGATGCCGACGATGAACACCGCGAGGTACGAGCCGCCACGAGTGCGATCAAGAATCACGCGCAGGGGGAGCAGTGCGTGCGGGGTCCGCGACTGCCACCAGACGAATCCGGCGAGCAACACGGCTCCGACGACCAGCCAGGTGATGGTGGCCCAGTCGGCCCAACCGTTGGTCTCGGCGTTCGAGAAGCCGTAGACGATCGAAAACAGTGCGATCGACACCGTGATCACACCGGGAAGGTCGAGCTTCGGGCGGTGTTCGGTCTTGTGCGCGCCGATGAACAGCACCGCGCCGACGAGCGCGATCGCGGCGATCACGAGATTCACGTAGAGGCACCAGCGCCAGTCGGCCCACTCTGTGAGCATGCCGCCGAGGAGGAGTCCGAGTGCACCGCCACCGCCGGCGATGGCACCGAAGATGCCGAACGCCTTACCGCGCTCGGCCGGGTCGGTGAACGTGGTGGTGAGCAGCGACAGTGCTGCGGGCGCGAGGAGTGCACCAAAGACGCCCTGGCCTGCGCGGGCGACGACGAGCATGTCGAAATTGACTGCGGCGCCACCGATCGCGGACATCACGGCGAATCCGACGAGGCCGACGATGAAGGTGGTCTTACGGCCGAGGAGATCCGACAGTCGCCCGCCGAGGAGCAGCAGGCTGCCGAATGCCAGCGAGTATGCGGTGACGATCCATTGCCGATCGGCGTCGCCGAATCCGAGTGACTCCTGCGCGTGCGGGAGTGCGATGTTCACGATGGTCGCGTCGAGCACCACCATCAACTGTGCGAGGCCGAGTACGCCGAGCACGACCCACCGAAGGCGATGGTGTCGTTCCTCCCGAGACTCCCCGTTCGCCGACAATCCGTCGGCAGTGTCGTAGGTTGTGGTCATCAGTCCTCCAAGTGGCGGAATAGTGGAGAAGACTCCTCCGTTTACGAGGGTGGCAACGAAGCGAATACGGAGATGATTCCTCCGGTTGAGAGAATGTGACGATGACCACACAACAGAGCCCGGTCGCACCGACCGGACGACCCCTGCGCGCCGACGCCGAGCGCAATCGGCGTCGGATCATCGCCGCTGCTCACAAGCTGTTCGCCGAGCGTGGCCTCGACGTCTCACTCGACGACGTCGCGGCAGCGGCCGGTGTGGGTGTGGGGACGGTTTATCGACGATTCGCCAACCGGGACGAGCTGATCGTCGGAGTGTTCGCGGCGCACCTGGAGGAGGTGGCAGAGCAGACCGAGGGAGTCCTCGCGGCGGACAGCGACCCGTGGGCGTCGGTGGTGACGATGGTGTCGACGGTCTGCACGGCAATGGCCGAGGATCGTGGGCTGGCCGCGATCATCATGCAGATCGACCACACGGATCCGACGATCGCGACGGTGAAGGCGCGGATGACGAAGCGGATGGGCGAGGTCTTCGATCGGGCCCACGCCGCCGGTGTGCTGCGCGAAGACATCGTCGAGACGGACATCTTCTCCATCTTCTCGATGGTGTCGTCGTACGCGGATATCACCGAGGCGACGGTCCCCGGAGCGTGGAAGCGCTACCTCCAGCTTCTACTCGACGCCATCCACGCCGCCCCGCCGTCGGAGCCGCTGCGGACCCCGGCGCTGACCGAAGAGCAGATCCACGAGGTGCAGGCGTGCCGCATCGCGTTCCGGCGCGGCGGCGCGTCGAGCTGACGTCGGTCAGAGCATGTGCACCTTGCGGTAGACCGATGCCGCCGCGGGTGTCAGCAGCCCGACCTCGTCGAGAAAGCTCATCAGGTGCGAGCAACTCGTTCGGACCATCGCCTGGAAGTGATGATTTCGTCGCATCTCCGAGACGGCGCGGTACTTGTCGAGCCCCGCGTCGGCGTAGGCCTGCGGTCGGACGAGGCTGGTGAAGATGAACGACGCCGCCACTGCCGTGTAGTACGCGCTGGCGTGGCGACGCACCGGGCCGACGTCGGCCATCGACTCCCGGATCTGCTCCCGCGCGAAGCGCATGTGGCGTGATTCCTCGAGCACGTGGATCTCGTTGACGGTGCGGACCAACGGCAGTACGCGTTCGTCGCTGGTGCAGCCGCGTTGGAATACGTCGAGGATCTCCTCGGCGGCGAGGATGCCGCCATACGCGATCTCGCCCCCGGTGGTGGCCGCAAAGAACTTGCCTCCCTTGCCGATTCGAGGGTGCGGCACATACGACGTCCCGGCGAGTTTTTGCGACGCCTTCGCGAACATCAGCGAGTGCCTGCATTCGTCGGCGATCTCGGTCATGGCGAACCAGTACTCCGGGCGGTGTCGGTCGGCGAGGTACTGATCGCGGAGTACCAACTGCTGCAACAGCATTTCGAACCAGATTCCGATCGACATCACCGACGCCGTCTCGTGTCTGGTGAGCCGCACGCGCTGCTCCTCCGTCATCTCCGCCCAGTAGGAGGTGCCGTACAGCGTCGACCACTCGGGGCTGCAGCCGTAGAGCGTCGGGTCCATCGGAGCGTCCCAGTCGATCTCGACCAGAGCGTTGCGCGACAAGCGTGCCGACGAATCGACGAGTCTCGCCGACACCTCATCGGTGCCGCGGTCGAGCGTGCTGACGTGCGGTGCTGAATCGTCGACGACCTGAACCGACACGTGCGCCTCCTGGTCTCAATGCCATTGGATGATGTAACCGTAACATCCATAAATGGCAAAGTGGAGAGCCGGCGCTGAACGCGCAGTGGTAACTAATTCTTGGGGACGATCAATTTCTCGCTGAGTAACCAGTCGTATGCTACGTCGGCAGGGTCTTCGCCGTCGATGTCGACGCGGCCGTTGAGGTCCTGCATGACGTTGTCGGTGAGACGCTCCGAGATGGTTCCGAGTAGTTCGTTGAGTTGTGGGTAGCGCTTCATGACGTCCTCGCGAACGACGGCGGTTCCGCTGTAGGGCAGGAAGAACTTCTTGTCGTCCTCGAGGACGGCGAGGTCGAGGTTCTTGATCCGGCCGTCGGTGGTGTAGACCATGCCGAAGTTGCACGGCGAGCTCTTGGCCGTCGATGTGTAGACGACGCCGGCGTCCATGCGTGTCACGTTGCCGAGCGGGACCCCGTTCGGGCCGTCGAGCGGCATACCGTACTTCGCCAGCATCGGCTTGAAACCATCTGGGCGGGAGAAGAATTCGTCGTCGACGCAGAAGGTGCGATCAGCGACCGGCAGTTTGGCGACGTCCGAAAGAGACTTCACGTTGAGGCGTTTCGCTGTGGGTGTCGACGCCGCGAACGCGTAGGTGTCGTTGAAGTTGGCGGGAGGCAGCCAGACGAGCTGGTTCTCCTTGAGTTCGATGTCGTGGACCTTCTGCCAGAGTTCCTTCGGGTCGGCGATGGTCTCCGTCTCGTTGTGGTAGTTCACCCATCCGGTTCCGGTGTACTCCCAGAGGATGTCGGCGTCGCCGTTGAGTTGCGCCTGGCGAGACGACGCCGAGCCGGGTGCGCCCGTGAGGTCGGTGACGTCGGCGCCCGCGGCGGCGAGATAGGTTGCGGTGATCTTGCCGAGGATGACGCCCTCGGTGAAGCTCTTCGACGTGACGGTGAGCTTGGCTCCGTCGAGCGGTCGGGAACCGTCGGGGAGCGACGCCTGCTTGAAGGTGCCCGACGAACTGACCAGACCACATCCCGCAAGGCCGATGACGGCGACGACGAGAAGTGTTGCGACGGTGGCGAGTCGTGCTCGCGTGGCGCTCATGCGACGCCCTTCGGTGTAGCGACCAGTTCGAAGACCCGGCCGAGCCAGTCGATGATCATGGCGAGCAGAGCGACGAGTATCGCGCCCGAGATCAACAGCTTGGGCAAGAAGAGCGTGACGCCGGTGGTGATCAGCGTGCCGAGGCTCGTCGCGCCGATGAAGGTACTCAGAGTGGCCGTGCCGACCAGGATCACCAGGGCGGTGCGGACACCGTTGAGGATGACGGGCACGGCCAGCGGGAGTTCGACCTGCACGAGCGTGCGCGCCGCCGAGTATCCGATACCGCGCGACGCCTCGATGGTGCGTTGGTCGACCTGGCGCAACCCGACGATCGTGTTCTGCAGGATCGGCAGGACCGCGTACACGACCAAACCGATGACGGCAGTACGGAATCCGGTGCCGAGCCAGAATGTGAACAACACCAGCAGTCCGACGGCGGGCGCAGCTTGACCGATGTTCGCGATGTTCACCGCGATCGGCGAGAGCCATCGCATCGACGGCCGGGTCAACAGGATTCCCAAGGGAATCGCGATGACGATGACGACGATTGCCGCGACGAGAGTGAGCTCGATGTGGTCGATGATGGTGGACTGCAGAGTGGACCAGCCCAGCGACGCCTGCTCGGTCTCGGTGAATGTCGTCGTCGCATACCAACTGAAATATCCGACGGCCAGCACGATGAAGACGAGTGGCTCGAACCACACGTCGATCGGGAGGTTGCGGAATCGTTGTTTCATGCGCCCGCGTTCTGCTCGGGGTCGTCGGCAGCGATCACCGGCGTCTCGGTGGGGGCGGTTCCCTCGGTGTGACTTTCGTACGAGCCGTCGTCCTCGTCGGGGCGGGCTTCGGAAAGTTGCGTACGGATGATGTCCATGACCGAGGCGATGGTGAGCATGCCGACGACGGCGCCGTGACGATCTGTCACCAGCGTGCCGCCCTGGCTGGCCGCGAGCATGGTGTCGAGGGCGTCGTTGAGCGTCGACGATTCGGCTACGACGGGTAGCCGCGGATCGAGGTAGTCGGAGACCTCCGGCTTGGAGGCGACCTCATCCAGCGACGGCCATGCACGCGGGCGGTCGTGCTTGTCGACGACGACCACCCAACTCTGCCCCGCGGCCCGTGCGCGCGTGATCACCTCTCCGGAACCCTCGCCGACGCGCGCGGTGATCACCGAGTCTTGTTCGACGTCGCGCACGCGCGACAGCGTGAGCTGCGCAAGCGTCGCCCCCGACCCGATGAACTCTTCGACGAAGGGTGAGGCGGGGTTGGCCAGAATCTCCTCGGGCGCCGCGTACTGCTCGACGTGAGCGCCCTGCGACAGGATCAGCACTTTGTCGCCGAGTTTGGTGGCCTCCTCGAAGTCGTGCGTCACGATCACGATGGTCTTGCCGAGTTCGTGTTGGATGGCGATCAGGCTGTCCTGCAACCGGACTCGCGTGATCGGGTCGACCGCGCCGAACGGCTCGTCCATGAGGAGGACCGGCGGATCGGCGGCGAGGGCCCGGGCCACGCCGACACGCTGCTGCTGACCGCCCGACATGTCCTTGGGGAGCCGAGTGGCGAACTGCGCGGGATCGAGTCCGACGAGATCGAGTAGGTACTCGGTGCGTTCGGCGATCCGCTTCTTGTCCCAGCCGAGTACACGGGGGATGGCTCCGATGTTCTTCTCGACGGTCCAGTGTGGGAAGAGGCCGCCCGATTGGATCACGTAGCCGATGGACTGTCGGAGTTTGTCGGGATTCTCCTTGGTGACGTCGCGCTCGTCGATGAAGATCCTGCCGTCGGACGGTTCGATCAGCCGGTTGATCATCTTGAGGGTCGTCGTCTTACCGCAACCCGATGGGCCGACGAAGGCGACGATATGGCCCGCCTCGATGTCGAGGTCGAGGTGTCCCACGGCGGGCTGGTCTTGCCCCCGGAATCGTTTCTCGACGCCGTCGAGTCGGATGGGGGCACCGGTCACCGTTGCCCCGGATGCGCTACCGGCCCCGGGGGCCGGCGTGTTGGCTACGTCGGTCATGACAGTCCTTTGGAGATGGTGAAGCGGCCGAGGAGAACGAGCAGGGCGTCGAAGACCAGAGCGATCAAGACGATGAGAATGGTTCCGGTGAGCGCCATTTGGAGCGCATTCGCGCCACCGAGGCGAGACAACCCGTTGAAGATCAACGATCCGAGGCCGGGTCCGAGGACGTAGGCGACGATCGCGGCGACTCCGACGATCATCTGGGTCGAGACGCGAATCCCGGTCAGGATCACCGGCCACGCGATCGGCAACTCGACGCTCAGCAGAATTCGCCAGCGGGACAATCCGATTCCCTGTGCTGACTCGATCACGCTTGCCGGCACCGAACGCAGCCCGACGATCGCGTTGCCGATCACGGGGAGCGCGGCGAAGAACGCCAGCATGATGAACGACGGCACGACGCCGAGACCGAACGGGACGATCAGCAGGGCGAGAAGCGCGAGTGAGGGGATCGTCAGCGCCACGCGACTCGACGTCAGCGTGAGCGCCGAACCCAACGGGCGTCGGTACACGAGCACCGCGACGATGATCGCGACCACGGTGCCGACGAGAACCGTCTGAAATGCCAGAGATGCGTGCTGATAGGTGAGGAACGTCAGGTTCGCGGCGTGTGCGTGGATATAGTTCCACAAACTGCCCACAGCTATCCCCTCGTCGTGGTGAGCGTTCAGAGAGAATTCAGCCTACAAAGCAACCGCGACTCTTGGGTGATTCCCGCAATTCCGTGTCGGCGTGTACACCTGACAAGCGAGCATGCTGGCCCGCTGACCGGCGCCGACGTCCCTGAGGGCAATCGCCGGACCTCAGTGTCACGTTTTGATCACGGTGAGTAAAAGGGTCGAAATGTGCGCGCACCATCCGAATGCAGCGCGAGGTGATCAGGTCAGGTGTTGGTGCAGGAAAGCGAGTGTCCGGGTCCAACAGTCCCGCTGTGCCGCTGCGATATGGCGCGGATCGCCGCCCCCGATCAGCGAGGCCGACCGGGTGACCGTCGTGGGAATCGCGGGCGGACGGATGAAGTGGCCCACCCGGGGATAGATCAGCAGTTCGTCGTCGGCTGCGTGGATGGCGTGCTCGTCGCTGCGGCGTCGAACTATCTCTTGTGCCATGTCCGCAGCGGGATAGCACTGGTCGTCGGTGCCCGCGGCGACCAACATCGGGCACCCGATCTTCTCCACGGCGATGGTCGCCGCCCGCACAGCCGAATGATCCCGCAGACCTGCGGCGTACGCCACGTGGGTCGACATCGCCATCGACGAGCGTCCGTGAGAGATTTTGCGGCGCAAGAGATTCATGGCGAGTTGTCCGAGTAGACGCTCACTGCGTACGGGGACATACGGCAGGTCGACGCCGCCGTGGGTGAGGGCAGAGACCTTCTCGGGCGGGCCATCGCGGCGGAGTGCCTGGAACACGACGTGGCTGGGAGCCACCGCGACGACCGCGCGTGCCGGGGTCCCCATTGTCACCATCGTCGACAGTGCTGTCTGCACACCTACCGACGATGCGTGTAGCGCGATCCTGTCCTCGTCGACGCAGGGCAGAGCGGCGAAGTATTCGATGCCCGCGGCGATGTTCTCCGTGGCAATTCTGCTGAACGAATCGGGCAACCCCGGGCGCTGAGTGTAGAAGAGGACCGCCGCGACATAGCCGTGAGCGGCGAGCAGCGCGGCCATCGCTGTCACCGACCTGGTGACCATCGTCCCGGGGAACACGATGATTCCCGGCAGAGGGTAGTCAGCTGACTCCGGACGGTAGATCTGTAGCTGCCATCCGTCGCCTCGTCGCTGTTCCACCGTGTGCTCGCGTCCCCACGTACGAGGGACCGTGACCTTGGCGCTGGACGTACCGTCGGATACCGAGACAGTGAAATCCAATGTGCCGTCGCAGGATTCGAAAATATCCGGGGAGCTCGGGTTGTCGACGAGCCGCATGTCCCACCACGGTAGGTCTGGATCGGCGAGTTCTATCCGCCCGTCGTCGCCAAGCCGATGAGTGCCGCGGGACCGCCAGTGCGATCCCGCGGCGTCTACACCATCGACGACGAGTTCGACCTTCTCCGCTGGTGTGTCGAACACGTTGAACCCGATGAGCGAGTCGACGAGTCCGTCCGCCGTGTCAACACTGATTCGCATGAGGATCAGACTCGGTTGCGATTCACGACAACACGTAGGTGGCGAACATTCTCGGAGCGGGACGGATCAGGGTGGCCCTCACGGATTCACCGGGGGAGGCTTTACTGCCGGAGATATCGGTGAATCCGAGAGTGTGGCGCAGGGAGGCTGTGTAATTCACCACGGCGGAGCGGTAGGTGTAGGTGTAGGTGACAGTGACGCCCATGGCCAGAGGGTTCGACGTCCAGGCGCGTACGACAGCCGTTCTGCCCATGCCGAGCGAGGCGGGTGGCGCATCGATCCATCGGAAGTCCATCGAACTACCCGCACCGACGCTGGTATCGGGGAATTGCTTCAGGGTCAACGGCATACCGGTGTTGTTGGTGATCACCAGGACGGCACTTGAACCGCCCTGCGGGATAGGCGTGGCCTCGCTCTTCGCGGCGGTGGCCGTTGTCAGGCCGAGGATCATCGCGGTCACGGCGATCGACATGCCGAGTACCTGGAGCAAGCTTCTGTGAGGTCTCATGGTCCATCCTTCGTCTCTCGTCGTCCGTTGCCACGCGCTGGATACGTGACTCTCTACGGGCGATGTATCTGACCGTAGGAAATCCAGACTCTCGGCATAAGTCCGAAATATGGGGGGTTTACAACCGCGGAAGAGGTGAGTACGTCTAAACCGACGAGAATAGGTGGATTGCGCATCTTTATAAGGTGAATGTGTGTCGAATCGAAGGATGTGTGTGCTGCAGCGCCCACTTCCTTCGATACGACACACATCCTCCGGTGAGCTGGGTGCGTCTTCTCGGATCCTGCCGCGTGGGACGGCGGGCGGCCGGAGCGTCAGGTCGATTGGGCGTGGGAGATCTCGTAGGGTGGCCTCATGGCTGTCAGCCGTCCGGCGAACTCGAGCACAGGTGAGGTCAAACGCGCGCCACGGGCCCGCATGACCGGCGCCCAACGACGCCTGCAACTGATCGAGGTCGCGCGCGGTCTGTTTGCCGAGCGGGGCTTCGAGGGCACATCCATCGAAGAGATCGCCCAGCGTGCCGGGGTGTCGAAACCGATTGTGTACGAGCACTTCGGAGGTAAGGAAGGTCTCTACGCGGTCGTCGTCGACCGTGAGATGGAGACGCTGCTCGAGATGATCACGTCGTCGCTCTCCAAGAACCGCTCGCTGTACCGCATCCAGCAGGTGGCCTTGGCGCTGTTGACCTATATGGAGGAGCGCACCGACGGATTCCGCATCCTCGTGCGCGGCGACAGCGCGTCGTCGAGGGACAACGCGACGTACGGAAGTCTTCTGAACGACGCCATCAGCCAGGTCGAGCACATCCTCGCCGGCGACTTCGAACGACGGGGATTCGACCCAAAGCTGGCCCCGATGTACGCGCAGGCGCTCGTCGGGATGGTGTCGGTGACGGCGCAGTGGTGGCTCGACGTCCGCGAACCGTCGAAAGAGGTTGTCGCGGCCCATCTGGTCAATCTCTGCTGGAACGGACTCACCCGCCTCGACCCCGACCCCGAACTCGTCGGGCCGGATTACGTCGAGCACAAAGCGCGAACGGTTGGCGACGCGACACCTGTCCCGGCGTCGGCTGAGGGGTCGGGGACTCCCGAGGCTTTGGAGTCCTCTGACGCGTCGGTGCCATCTGATTCGGTGGAGTCCCCCTGATCGGCTGAGGTCTGCTGCGGGCGAGGCCTGAACACGCCGAACTGATCTATCACGTGCGAATGACGCTGCGCGTGGCGCAAGTTGGCGCCGACGGTCTGGCGTGCTGGAATCAGCCGGTGTTCGGACTTCTCACACCGTGTCGCCACACGATGCCCGACGACCTCTTCACACAGTGGCAGGCGCACCTGTGTGGCTTATGTCTGTCGTTGCGTGACGGACACGGCCATCCCAGTCGGCTGACGACCAATACCGATGCGGCTACGGTGTCAATTCTTGTTGCGGCACAGCGCAATACGATGCCGTCGACGACGCGTGCCGGCCGCTGTCCGCTGCGTGGAATGAAGTCGGCCGAGGTCGTCGCGATCGGTGATCCGGGACTGCGACTGGCCACCGGGGTCTCGTTGACGCTTGCCGCAGGCAAGGCTGCCGACATCGTCGAAGAACAGCGGTCCGGGCTGGCGCCGCCGTCGCGGGTGCGTCGCGTTGTCGCAGGAGGGGTTTCCGCGGCATTGCGACGTCACGCCGTCGATGACGGCCATGTGGCCCGCCTGCTCGACGTCGACTCCATGCTCGCTCGGCTGTCGGGGCAGGCCCAGGTTGAATCGAGGTCGACGGACCTCGACGATCTGCTTCGCGCGTCCTCGGAGTCGGCGGCCCGTGTGTTCGCGGCTACGGCCGACATCGCGGGTGCTCCCGACAATCGCGAGCATCTCGAGGCCATAGGTGCCGATTTCGGTCGGCTCGCGCACCTGATCGATGCGATCGACGATCTCCCACAGGATCGCGAACAGGGGGAATTCAATCCGCTCGACGCATCGGGGACCACCATCGACGATGCCCGTGCGGAATGTCGGCTCCTCGTTCGGGCGATTGTGCGTCGCTACGCCAAGCTCGAACTGGTCGACGACAAATTGCTGCGTGCCGTCCTGGTCGACGGGCTGCGTCATGCGGTGCGTCAGCGCATGCCGCGCCGTAGCTCATGTGCCGTACACCGACCTTCGGCTACCGAGCCGTCACTTCCCGAACCACTACTTCCGGAACAGCCGTCAGTTCCCGAACAGATGCCGCCGCCCGGATACCCGGAAGGGTGGCCGTTCCCGCCGCCGTTCAGTCCGGATCGGTCTTTCTACGAGCGTCTACTGCCGTTTCTGGGCAACTCGTGTTGCGGGCCCGCATGCTGTACCGACCACTGGAATCATTGCTCGGACACGTGGAAACCCGCGTTGTGCGACTGTGGCGATTGCTGTGACTGCGACGACTGCTGCGATTGCGGAGATTGTTGCGATTGCGGCGACTGCTGTAGCTGTAACTGACCACCGCGCTGGTGAGGGGTCCCCCTCAGGCAAGCACCAGCGACCGCTTGGCCAGGCCCATCCAGAACCCGTCGATGACCTGGTCGGCCTGTTGCTCGGGATCGTCGCTGGCGCCCAGTGCGACGAAGAGCGGCGCGAAATGCTCAATAGTGGGGTGGGCGTAGGGCATTCCCGGGGCGGTCCGTCGAAAATCGATCAGGGACTCGACGTCGCCGGCGGCGAAACGTTCGTGCGCCCAGGCGTCGAACTCCGACGACCAGCTCGGCGGCGCGGCGTCGGGGGAGGGGTCGGTCAGATACGGCAGCCCGTGCGTGGTGAAACCCGATCCGATGATGAGCACTCCCTCGTCGCGCAGCGGTGCGAGTCGACGGCCGAGGTTCAGCAATTGTGCGGGGTCGAGTGTGGGAAGCGAGATCTGGAGCACCGGAATGTCGGCGTCGGGGTACATGACCGTCAACGGCACGTATGCGCCGTGGTCGAGGCGACGGTGCTGGTCACGCGCGATTGCGGTGCCGTCGGGCATCATCGCCGCGACTCTCGCCGCGAGATCGGGAGCACCGGGCGACCAGTAGGTGGTGCGATAGAAGCGCTCGGGGAATCCCCAGAAGTCGTAGGTCAGGGGCGTGGCTGGGTCGGTCGAACCGATCGTCAGCGGCGCGGCCTCCCAGTGCGCCGACACCACCAGGATCGCCGAGGGACGGTCGAGTGTGGTGGACAGCTCAGTGAGCTGGGAGACCCAGCGTTCGCTGTCGACGAGTGGTGGGGCGCCATGACTCAGGAACAGCGTCGGCTGGCGGGTGGGTTCGGGGGCTGACATGCGAACATCGTATCAAGCGGACCGCAGTCCGGTTAAGCTTCGGGTGCAGACGTTGCGGCATCGTTGTCGGGAGCAATGCTGTCGGCAGCATCGTTCTCGGGGCCTTCTGGCACGTGGCCAAGCGCCAACGGCTCGCCGACGGGCGACGTCGACGTGCCCGGTTCACCGATCTTGGCCGCGATGACCCCGACGACAATCAAGACGCCGCCGACGATCTGGAGCGCCGCCGGGACCTGATCGAGCAGGATCGCGGCCCATACGACCGCGGCCAAGACCTCGACAAGCGCGAACATCGAGGCGAGCCGCGCTCCGAGTCTGCGCGCGGCACCGATTCCGGTGAGGTATGCGGTCGCTGCGGTGACGAGCGCGAGAGCAGCCGGCACCGTCCATGCCGGTGCGTCGAATCCGGCGAAGTGGACCGTCGGGTCGCCGATCGTCATCGGTAGTGCATGCACGAGGCCGAGTACTCCGAGAAGTGTTGCCGCAAAGACCATTCCGCTCGCCGCGAGCACGGACGGCGGCAGTGAATCGTTCTCCTTGGCCGAAATGATGAAGTAGCCGGCGGCGCCGAGCATTGCGCCAGACGCCCACAGCGCACCGATGGGGCTCACCGAGGTGCCGCCGACGAGGTCGAGGACTCCGACCAATCCGACGCCGCTCACCGCAATACCTGCGAGCGCCCACCGCGACGGCCGCTGGCGGTGGATCGCCCACATCCACGCGACCACCACTACGGGGGCGGTGTACTCGATGAGTAGGGCCGGTCCGACGTCCATGTGCTCGATGGCGGAGAAGTAGCAGAACTGCGCGACGGCCATGCCGAGGAATCCGTAGAGCGCGATCGTCCTGCCGTGGTCGCGAATCAGTGTCCACGCAGTCGACCATCGCAGCGCCGAGACACCGCCGAGGTCGCGAATGGCGAACGGCAGCAACGCGAGACCGCCGATGCCGATGCGGATCGCGACGACAGCGCCCGCGCTCCACCCCGCGGCCATCAGCGGCGTGCCGAGCGCGCCCGACAGCCCGAAGCTCGTTGCCGACACCAGGGCCAGGATCAGGCCCGCGCGTCTGCGAGCGGCCACCTCCGCCGGCGTGCGGTCATGGGTCACCGACGTCATGGGTAATGACGCTAGCGGCGGCCTTGGTAAGGTGTCAACATGGTTTTCGGTGATGACGTCGATCTGGCGCTGCAGGCGGCGGTTGCACTCGCCAACTCAGCAGAGTCGCCCGAGACCCTGCGTTCCATCGACGACCTCGACGCCTTCTGGGACCACTACGGCTATACCGGCCGCCATGACGGTGACCAGCAAGAACTCGACGCGGTGTCGGCGATCCGGCCCGCGCTGCGAGCGCTGCTCATCGCCGACCGCGACCGTGCCGTCGATCAAGTCAACGAGATCCTGAGTCGGCACCGGGCCGTGCCGCGGTTGGTGCGACACGGCGACACGGACTGGCATCTGCACGCCATCGACGACGACGCCCCCCTCGCCGACCGGATCATGGTCGAGACCGCGATGGCCATGATCGACGTGATCAGGGCCGACGACATGTCGAGGTTGTCCGTCTGCGCCGACGCGGGCTGCGAGGGCGTCGTCGTCGACCTTTCTCGCAACCGGTCTCGGCGGTATTGCTCGACGGCCTGCGGTAATCGCAACGCCGTCGCGGCGTATCGCGCGCGGCAGGCCGCGGCAATGGACTAGTGGCTGTGAGCGGCAACGGACCAGTGCTGCCCGCTGCGCCTGTCTGACCAGCGGCGCGCTGCGGCATCTGCCTGGCAGAATTGCCGTGCCCTAGAATTGCCGAAGTGTCGTCTACTCCCGCCCTTCACGGACTCGCATCCCTCGCCTGCGCGGACACGAGCATCGCGGCACTGCGTGACCATCGCGACGATCCGCAACTCGCGATCACTGCCCCCGACGCCGCCCGGCCGTTCGTGGTCAGTTGTCTCTCCGAGGTCGCTGACGCGCCGATCCTCGTCGTTTCGGCAAACGGACGCGAAGCCGACGACCTGACGGCCGAACTACGCGAGCTTCTCGACGACGAGTCCGCGGTGGCGCAGTTCCCGTCGTGGGAGACGCTTCCGCACGAACGGCTCTCGCCGAGCGCCGAGGTCGTCGGGCAGCGTCTCGAGGTGTTGCATCGGCTGGCGCACCCGGGAGACGCGCCGCTGCGCGTGGTGGTCACCACCGTCCGTTCGCTGGTGCAGCCGATGGCACCCGGGCTCGGGGAGATACGCACCATCACGTTGCGTGAGGGCATCGAACTCGACTTCGACGGCCTACTCACCGATCTCGTCGAGATGGCGTACGAGCGCGTCGACATGGTCGGTCGGCGCGGCGAATTCGCCGTGCGCGGCGGCATTCTCGACGTGTTCCCGACCACCGCCGATTTCCCTGTGCGAGTCGAGTTCTGGGGCGATGAGATCTCCGAGATGCGAGCATTCTCGGTGGCGGATCAGCGTAGTCAACCCGAGGTCGACGCGTCGGTGGTCCTCATCCATCCCTGTCGCGAGCTGCTGCTCACCCCGCCCGTGCGTGAACGTGCGGCCGCACTCGCCGTCGAGAACGCCGACGACCCGTCGCTCGTCGAAATGCTCACCTCGCTCGCCGAGGGTATTCCGGTGGCGGGAATGGAAGCGCTGACACCCGCCCTCGTCGACGGCGAGATGCAGTTGCTGACCGAGGTACTTCCCGCCGGGACCCGCGTGCTCGTGCTCGACCCCGAGAAAGTCCGAACGCGCGCAGCCGATCTCGCGCAAACCGGAGCCGAGTTCCTCGAGGCGTCGTGGAACGCCGCCGCGATGGGAGCCACGGCGCCCGTCGACACCCGCGAGATGTCCGGTCCGACGGGAATTGATCTGCAGGCCAGTGCTTATCGGCCGCTCGATGACGTCGAGAAGGCCACGCTCGCGGCGGGTCGGTCGTGGTGGACGATGAGTCCGCTTTCTGCGGGCTTCGGCGAAGAATACGAACTCGACATCACCCCGGGGCCGACGCCGCATGGTGACGACGAGGAGATCCGGATCGTGTTCGCCGGACTGCGCGCCCACGTCAGCGCGGGCAACACCGCTGCGATCGTGGTCGCGGGCAAGGGCACCGCACAGCGCGTCTGTGAGCGACTTGCCGACGCAGAGGTTCCGCACGCGCTCGTCGACGGGGGCGCGCGACCCGAACCGGGAACCGTGTCGGTGTTCAATGGCGCGCTGCGTCACGGAATCGTCAGTCCCAGTGCCGGATTGGTGGTCGTGACGGAGACGGACCTCACCGGCAACCGCGTCGCCAGTGTGCGCGACGGAAAGCGATTGCCCGCCAAGCGTCGTAATCAGGTCGACCCACTTGCGCTCACCGCGGGTGATCTCGTCGTGCACGATCAGCACGGCATCGGCAAGTTCGTCGAGATGATCGAACGCACGGTGTCGGGCGCGCGACGTGAGTACCTCGTGCTCGAGTACGCGGCCTCCAAGCGTGGGCAACCCGGCGACCGGCTTTATGTGCCGATGGATTCGCTCGACCAGTTATCGCGCTACGTCGGAGGCGAGCAGCCGTCGTTGTCGAAGCTCGGCGGCTCCGACTGGCAGAACACGAAACGCAAGGCGCGCAAGGCTGTTCGTGAGATCGCCGGCGAGCTGGTCCAGCTCTACGCGGCCAGGCACGCCGCGCCCGGCTACGCGTTCAGTCCGGACACGCCCTGGCAACGTGAGATGGAGGACGCGTTCGACTTCACCGAGACCGTCGATCAGATGACGGTGATCGGCGAGGTCAAGGACGACATGGAGAAGTCGGCTCCGATGGACCGCGTGATCGTCGGCGATGTCGGTTACGGCAAGACCGAGATCGCGGTGCGCGCGGCCTTCAAGGCCGTGCAGGATGGTAAGCAGGTCGCGGTCTTGGTCCCGACAACGATTCTCGCGCAACAACATCTGCAGACATTCACCGAGCGTATGTCGGGATTCCCGGTGCGCATCAGAGGACTCTCGCGGTTCACCGATGCGAAGGAGTCACGCGAGATCATCAAGGAGATGGCGAAGGGCGAGGTCGACATCGTGATCGGTACGCACCGATTGCTGCAGACCGGCGTCACGTGGAAAGACCTCGGGCTGGTGATCGTCGACGAGGAGCAGCGTTTCGGCGTCGAACACAAGGAACACATCAAGTCGTTGCGCACGCACGTCGACGTGCTGACGATGTCGGCGACGCCGATTCCGCGAACGCTGGAGATGTCGATGGCGGGCATTCGCGAGATGTCGACCATCCTCACCCCGCCGGAGGAACGGCATCCGGTGCTCACCTATGTCGGCGCCTACTCACCCAAGCAGGTGGCGGCAGCGATTCGCCGAGAACTGTTGCGCGACGGCCAGGTTTTCTACGTCCACAATCGGGTGTCGACCATCGACAAGACTGCCCGCGATATCGCCGCGATGGTCCCCGAGGCGAGAGTTGCTGTGGCACACGGTCAGATGAACGAGGATCAACTCGAACGCACCGTCGCCGGTTTCTGGAACCGCGAGTTCGACGTGCTGGTGTGTACCACCATCATCGAGACCGGTCTCGACATCTCGAACGCGAACACACTCATCGTCGATCGCGCTGAGAATCTCGGTCTGTCGCAGTTGCATCAGTTGCGTGGTCGTGTCGGTCGAAGTCGTGAGCGCGGTTACGCCTACCTGCTCTACAGTCCCGAAAAGCCGCTCACCGAAACGGCTTACGACAGATTGGCGACGATCGCGCAGAACAACGAACTCGGCGCGGGCATGGCCGTGGCGCTCAAGGACCTCGAATTGCGCGGTGCCGGAAACGTTCTCGGTGCCGAGCAGTCCGGGCACGTCGCGGGTGTCGGATTCGATCTGTACGTCCGTCTCGTCGGCGAGGCTGTCGAGGCATACCGCGCAGCGGCAGACGGCCTGCCCGTCACGTCGTCGGAACCCAGCGAGGTCCGCATCGACCTGCCCGTCGATGCGCACATCCCGGTCGAGTACGTCGACTCTGATCGGTTGCGCCTCGAGGCGTACCGCAAGCTCGCGTCGGCGACGTCGGACGACGAGGTCGACGGCGTGATGTCGGAACTCACCGACCGCTATGGCGAACCGCCCGAGGAAACACGACGCCTGGCGTCGATCGCGAAACTCCGTCTGCGCGCACGTGAACGGGGTGTCACCGAGATCGGCACCACCGGTACAGGTGTGAAGGTCGCGCCGCTCCCGCTGGCCGACAGCGAGCAGGTGCGCCTCAAACGGTTGTACCCCGCGGCGTCGTATCGGGCGACCACATCGGTTGTCACGCTACCGATCCCGCGCACCGGAGGCGTCGGATCGGCGCGCCTGCGCGACGACGAGGTCATCGAGTACCTCGCGACGTTCCTGCGCAACCTCAAGCCGCTCGAGTCAGCTGACCGATGAGTGCACGGAGCATCTTCGATGCGCACTTCCACATCATCGATCACGCCTACCCCGTCGTCGAGAACAACGGATTTCTTCCGGAGCAGTTCGGAGTGCCGGAGTACCGCGCACGCACCGAATCGCTCGGGATCGTCGGCGGCGCAGTGGTTTCCGGATCGTTCCAGAAGTTCGACCAGATGTATCTGGTCGCGGCGTTGGAGCAACTCGGTCAGGGATTCGTCGGGGTCACGCAGTTGCCGGCCACTGTCACCGATGAGGATGTCGTCGACTTGTCTGAGCGTGGCGTCCGTGGCATTCGATTCAACGTTGCGCGAGGAGGGTCGGCATCACTCGATGAACTCGACGCGTTCGCCAGACGTGTGCACGACGTCGCGGGCTGGCATACCGAGTTGTACGTCGACGCAGCACATCTCGACCACCTGGCCGATGTCATTTCTCGGTTGCCGGCGGTCAGTATCGATCATCTCGGATTGTCGACGGAGGGACTGCCGGTTCTGCTGTCGCTCGTCGAACGGGGAGTACGGGTCAAGGCAACAGGTTTCGGTCGGGTGGAACTCGACGTTCCGTCTGCGATTCGACAGATCATGGCGGTCGATCCGACGGCCCTGATGTTCGGTACCGATCTGCCGTCGACCAGGGCGCGTCGACCGTTCAGTGATGACGACATCGACCTGCTCGTCGCCGAAGTCGGAGAGGACGACGTCGAGGCGGTGCTGCGCACCAACGCCGAACGGTTCTATCGCGTGGGGGAGTTGCGTTGACGGTCGTGGTGCTCGATCCACAGCAACCAGGGGTGATCCCGATCGCGGCGCGCACAGTGCTGACCAGCACCGTGCTGGTGACCGAAGACGTCCCCGCGTCGGTGCTGTGGCAACTCGACCACGTGGTCACCGCGGCAGCCGATTGCGACTCGTCGCTCACCCTGGTGACGACCGACGCGCTGCATCCACTCGTGCGTATGCGGATCGCCGACGGCGACAACGTCGTCGAAGTCGAACGCCGATCGGGGGCGAGTCTGCTCGACGCCGTCGCGCTGATGGACACGCTGCGTCGGAACGGACCGTGGGAGTCGACGCAGACGCATGCGTCGCTGCGGCGGTACCTGCTCGAAGAGGTCTACGAGTTGCTCGATGCCCTCGACGGTGACGACCAGGAGAACCTCCGCGAGGAACTCGGCGACCTGCTGCTGCAGGTGCTGTTCCACGCGCGGATCGCCGCCGACGACCCGGTGGCCCCCTTCGACATCGACGACGTCGCGCGGAGCTTCGTCGACAAGGTGCGTGGCCGGACCCCGGGCGTTCTGTCCGGCGAACACAGCGACCTCGAGACGCAGATCCGTGAATGGGAGGAGCGCAAGGCCGCCGAAAAGCAGCGCGGCTCGGTGCTCGACGGCATCGCGACGACGGCCCCTGCGCTCGCACTGACGCAGAAGGTGCTCGAACGCCTGACCGCCGCAAACTACCCCGTCGACACCATCGACCCCGCAGTGCTCACCGTGACGATCGCGATCGGCGACGACAGCGTCGAAGCCGCCGCCAGGGCCAGGACGCTTGCGCTGATGGAACGGGTCCGTGACGCGGAGGTCAGTGCTGCAGCTGCCGGCGCGACGCTCGGCTCGCGCGAGGCGTGGGAGTCGTTTCTCGCGCGGTGAGGGCAAGGCTTGGGTGGCCCCGGCGCTGATCGGCCTGAATGTGTGTCGAATTGAAGGATGTGTGTGTTGCAGCAGCCACATCCTTCGATACGACACACATTCACCCGCGACGACGCCCGAACCGCGCGCCCGGATATACCGGCATAAGTCGATGTGGTGCGCGTAGATCGTCAGGCGACCGGCGCCGTCACGCCGGCGTGAATCAGGAAGCGGCCCAACAACTCGTCGGCGTCGGCCGCAGCCGCCGCCGCGCGCCGGCGGATGTCGGCGGCCACTGCGGCGATATCGACTCCCGACTCGCCGATCGGGCGCTTGCGTGTCGTGAAACCGATGCGCCACGCGTCGAAACATTCGGGGGTGATCTCGGGGTGGAATTGCAGGCCAAGGTGTCGTCGGACGGTGAATGCCTGGACGTTGTGCTCGGTGCGGGCAATCACCTCGGCGTTGTCAGGAGGGGTGATCGTGTCGTGGTGGAACTCCATCCATGGTCCCGCAGAGACGAGTTCAGGTCGCGTGGTGTCGATTTCGGTGAAGCCGTGCTCGGGTCGGGGACTCGGCGAGACCGATCCGCCGAGGGCGCTGGCGAGAATCTGTCCGCCGAAGCACACCCCGAGGATCGGTACGTTCGCCGCGTCGGCCTGCTGAAGGAATTGTCGTTCGGGCGCGACCCAGTTCAGCTTCTCGTCGTAGACGGAGTCGGGTGAACCGGTCACGCAGATGAACGCGAGACCGGCCAAGTCGACCGAATCGAGGTCGTCGACTCCGACGATCTCGACGGTAAAGCCGCGATTCTCCATTGCGGGCAGCAGCGACCCGAGAATCGTCTTCTGCTCGTCAGGAATCACGCCATGCATGACGGCAAGTGCTCGCTGTCCCATGCGTCGAGGCTACCGTCGTCCGTCAGATCAGGAACGTGAGGTTGTGATGGCTGCGGTGTCCGTCGACGAGGCAAGAGATCTTGCGATCGATCTTCAGTTCGCCGTCCTCGCGGATGAATACGTGTCCCATCCAACCCGGGACGGTTTGCAGTGCATGCCCGTCGCGCATCTCGTGCACGATGAATTGCGAACGAATCTTGACCTCGTCCGGGTTGTCAGTCGCGATGCGCACGAAGCCCGTGTTGACGTGTGTCGTGTAGGAGGGAGGCAGCTGCGAATAGGCAACTCCGGTGCGAAGCCAGACGATACGGTCGCCCATTCGACGACGGTCGTCGAAAGCGATGGTGACACGCTTCTGAGGATCGCCTGCCTCGGGGTCGGGCATGTCGCGGACCGCCGGGACCCAGTACAGACACTGACGGGAATAGAGCTGGTACCACTGTTCGAAAGCGCGGCGGTCGAGTAACCAACTCTCGTGCAGGACAAGCGCTTCGTAGGCGTTGCGTTCCTCGGGCGTGAGAGGTGTGCCGACTGTGTCCCATTCGACGAGATCGTGCCGCAGCTTGGCGTAGTAGTCGTCGTCGATGTAAGTCGATTCCAGACTGTCGCGCAGGATCGTGTCCAAGGCATAGCGGACGACGGGATCGTCGACGTTGCGGTGCACCCCCATCTCGGGCGCGTTCATCGGGCAACCAGCTTCGTGTCGGAGATCATCAGCTTCTTCCAGTACCGCCAGAAGGCTCGGATTGGCAATTCGTCGGTGATCAGCCCGGTGAGATTGCCGTTGGCGTCGAGGGTTTCGGTGTCGGTGTCGATGTGACGGTTGGTGACCACCCATTCCATTTCCTCAACGCCCAAACCGACCTGGCACTCTTCGAAGTTCGCGAGGTCGTCGGGTTCCCCGAACGCGGGGAAGTCTTCTTGCAGTCGAACTCTCAGCGAGTTGATCTCGTCCGGCAGGTCGGGTGCTCGCAGACTTGTCGAGTACCAGACGATGTCGGTGTCGGCGACCGCCAACGGTTCGATCACCTGGATCTGGTTACCGATGATCAACAGATTTGGAAAGATGTTGAGATTCATCCCGGACCCGACGACGACATCGAGGGCGGCCTTGGCGGCAGCGTCGTCGAGCTTGGCGCGGACCGCATTCGCGTACGGGTTCTGGCCGGGCATCGGGGCTGCGGAATCCCAGTAACTGTCGATCTCAGCTCGCTGATCGAGGAAGGTGTTGCCGTTGCCGAGGTCGGTGACCGTTTGCTTGCCGGCGTCGGTGTCCCCGAGCGCCCATTGCATGTCGACGCCGACGCCGTATCGCTCCTTACGCATCCGCAGCAGCGATGCGTGGGAGAACCCGGGGTGGTAGCCGTCGGCGGAGTTGTCGTAGATGAGTTTCCAGTTTCCCTTGCAGTTCAGGCGGGTCTCGCCGTGCCGGACCACCAACTCGGCGCCGGGCCAGCGGTCGAGCCACTGGTCGATGTAGTCGGTGACATTGCCGAGATGTGTTGCGAGATCGGTGATCTCTTGGTTCAGCGTCCCGAAAATGAAGCCCCGGTAGGAGTCGACGCGCAGCCGGCCGAGACCGAGTTCATCTCTGTTGAAACTTGCTCCGTAGCCCTTGTGCATCGGGACGCCGGTGAGTTTGCCGGTGTTGTTGAAGGTCCAGTTGTGATACGGGCACATGAAACTACGTGCGTTCCCCGAATCGGTTCGGCACACCGTCGCACCCCGGTGAGTACAGCGGTTGATCAGCCCGTGAATCTCACCGTTTCGGTCGCGGGTGACGATGATCGGTCGCAAGCCGAGTTTCCGGCGGACAAAGTCGTTCGGTTCGGGGATCTCGCTCTCATGGGCGAGGTAGGTCCAGGTGCCGCCGTACACGCGGTTCATCTCGGTGACAAAGATCTGCGGGTCGGTGTACATCGTGCGGTGGACACGCAGATCGGTCACGAGTTCGTCGAACGGCGACACCGACGTTTCGGTGGTGTTGGTCATTGATGACACTCCAGAGAGGTTGTGGGAGAGACGGTTTCAGTACTTGGTGAAGTACTCGCGGTGTTCCCACTCGGTGACCGCGTCGGGATTCTGCTCCCATTCCGGCTCGGCCTCGAGGAACCTCCCGATCTCGGAAGCCTTCAGCCCGAGAAGCCAGTCGACGAAAACATTCCCGAAGGTGTCGCGGAAGAACTGGCTGCGCTTGAGCTCGTCGACCGCTTCCATGAGTGTGACAGGCAGTTTCGGGCGATCGGTTGCGCTGTAGGGGTCGGCTTCCACGGGACCTGGATCAAGGTTGCGCTTGATTCCGTCGAGCCCGGCCGCGATCTGGCAACCCAGGTACAGATAGGGATTCGCAGTCGGTTCCCCGACGCGGTTTTCGATGTGCGACGACGGATCGCCCGGCCCGCCTTGCGCACGACACATCGCGGCGCGGTTGTCGTGACCCCAGGTCGCGCGATCGGGGGCCAGCGAGTAGGGACGACGGCGTCGATACCCGTTGACACTGGGTGTGGTGAATACCGAAGCGGCGCAGGCATGTTCGAGTAGACCCGCGACAAAGCTACGGCCGATGGGCGACAGGAGGCCGTCGGACCCGGCGTCGGCGACGAACAGGTTGTTGCCCTCGGCGTCGGTGAGGCTTTGGTGCAGATGCCAACCGCTCGCGCAGAATCCCGGCAGGCCGGGTGCGGTCATGAAAGTTGCGTGCAGGCCCATGCGTGCGCTGACCTGCTTGACCATGGACCGGAACAGCGTCATGGTGTCTGCGGCCTCGAGGGCGCCCTGCACGTCGAAGGTGAACTCCAACTGGCCGGGGCCGAGCTCGTCTTCCATTGTGCGCAAAGGCATGCCGAGTTGTTCGGCATACTCCGCGATTGTTCCGAGAAAGTCGTCGATGGCATCCATCTGTACCTCGGACTGATACGCGTAACCCTTTCCGATGGTTTCCACTTCCGGAGGTGCGGGCGGGCTACCGAGCGCGCCGCTGTCCTCAGGCGCCAACTTCGGGTCGACGACGCGCGTGATGTAGAACTCGACCTCCAGGCCGGCGACGAAGGTCATGCCCTCGGCGGCGAGGTCGCTGATGACGTTCTTGAGTTTGTGGCGGGCATCAAATGGTGCCGGTGTCCCGTCGTTGAAGTACATGTCGCCGAGAATCCAGCCGGTGCCCGGTGTCCAGGGCAACTCTCGAAAGGTCAGCGGGTCGGGGACGAGGACCAGGTCGGGAAAGCCTTCCATCTCGACCATGTCGAGGCTGCCGCCCTTGGTAAACGGGTTGAACGCGATGTTCTCACCGGAATCGAAATTGTATTGTGCCGAACTGAAGTCGAGGGCATTGCGCAGTGTTGAGAGAAATGTGTTGGGTAGCAGCGTCTTTCCGCGAAGCTTGCCCTGTGGGTCAGCCACGCTCACGCGAATGGTCTTGAACTCCCTTGCCTTGACGCGTGTGGCGATCGCATCAGCGGCTGCGTGTTGTTCGGGTGTCCACAGGTTGTGGCGGACGATGAAGTCGCGGGGAGATGATTCGGACATGAGAACCTCCGGGAAAACGGCAAGGACAAGGGCTGTGGGCGACTGCGATGACGTAGACGTTATGTTCGTTACGTGTCGAAGGGGTGACGTAACGGGTTAAACGTATGTAACGCGCGCCAGGGCCTCTAAACTGCGAGATATGACGGAGTTCGCGACGCTCGAAGGAACCGTGGCACAACGGATTCGCCGCATACGGCATTCCCTTGCGCCCGGCGAGATGCGCGTGGTCGAGGCTCTCGTCGAGTCGTACCCGACCGCGGGATTGGTGCCGATCGCGCAACTTGCCGCGGAGGCCGACGTCAGCGCGCCGACCGCGTTACGCCTCGTCGGCAAGCTCGGATTCGCAGGTTACGGCGCATTTCAGGAGGCGCTCCGCGCCGAGGTTCAGACTCGGTTGTTCTCACCGGTTGCCGTTTATCCGGCGGCAGACGAGGCGGGTGAAGAGTCGATGTTGACCGCGGCGTCGACCCTCTATGGCGACGGCGTTCGCTGGACGATGACCAATCTGCCGGTCGACGAAGTGCGCGAGACGGTGACCGCGCTGGCCGACGCGTCACGACCCGTGATCGTCTCCGGCGGCCGATTCAGCTCGGTGCTCGCTACACAGCTCGCGCGCTATCTGCACATGCTGCGACCCGGAGTCCATGAGGTCGAGCCGACGTCTGGTGATCTCATGGCTTCGCTCATCGACGTCGACGAGAGGACCATCGCCGTCGTCTTCGATTTCCGCCGGTATCAGCAGTCGACTATCGACTGGGCGTTGGCGGTGACCGAGCGGGGTGCTCAGCTAGCGGTTGTCACCGACATGTACTTGTCGCCGCTCGCGTCGAGTGCGAATGCCGTCTTTCCCGTCAGCCACTCCGGCCTGGGTCCGTTCGACTCGATGGCGCACGGATTCATGCTGGTCGAGTTGCTGGTCTCGCTTGTCGCCAAGGAACTCGGCGAACCTGCCCGTGATCGGCTCGCGGAGTTCGAGCAGTTGCAATTGGCCGAGGAACAAGAACGCCGGCAGACGGGTAAAGCGCGCAAGCATGTGAAAAATGAGCCGAAGGGCTCGAGGTAGGCGGAAGCGCTACCTCCGGTCCGGCGCGGCCCCGAACGCCTGTCGCGACCATTGCACTCACGCTGATTTCATCCCGTCGTGCTGGCGCGGTGAGCCCAGGTGGACAGCCTCGGCGTGCCACCCGCCGCCACGTGCGGAAACGGCGGGTGCATCATGGGTAAATGCCTTTCGACAACACCGGCAGCGCCTCAGGCCCCACGCGGGAGAACGTCATCTTCGTGCACTGGCACGACCTCGGGCGTCATCTCGCGTGCTACGGGGCCGACGGTGTCGAGAGTCCGAACATGGATGCCTTGGCGTCGGAGGGAATCCTGTTCACCGACGCCCACGCCACCGCGCCGCTGTGCTCACCGGCTCGTGGGTCGCTCTTCACCGGTCAGTACCCGCATCACAACGGACTCGTCGGCCTCGCTCATCACGGGTTCGAGTACCGCGACGGCGTGCAGACACTGCCAGCCCTGCTGGGCGACGCCGGGTATCGGACCGTGCTGTTCGGCATGCAGCACGAGAGCTCCGATCCGCAACGACTCGGCTTCGACACCGTCGACGTCTCCGACTCCCGATGTGATCACGTGGTCGACGAGTCGCAGCGCTGGCTGCGCAGGTATGTCGAGCGAACCGCGAACGAGCAAGCGGCCCAACCATTTCTGCTCACCGCAGGCTTCTTCGAGACCCATCGCCCCTACCCCGTCGACGAGTACAAGCATCCCGACACCTCGGGCATCGAGGTACCCGGTTTCCTCCCAGACACCGACGATGTGCGCGAAGATCTCGCCGGCCTGCACGGCAGCATCTCGAACGCCGACGACGCGGTGGGTCGCCTCCTCGACACCGTCGCCGATCTCGGACTCGACCACAACACCTGGATCGTCTTCATCACAGACCACGGTCTGGCGTTCCCGCGAGCAAAATCGACGCTCTATGCGGAGGGGACCGGCGTCGCGCTGATCGTGCGGCCTCCGACGGGGCGCGCGATCGAACCGCGCGTGTACGACGACCTGTTCTCGGGTGTCGACCTCACTCCGACGATTCTCGACCTTCTCGGCCTCGACGCCCCTGCCGACGTCGACGGCGTCTCGCATGCCCCCGAGATCGTGCGCAACGCGCAAGAGCCGATACGCGGGGCGGTGTTCACGGAGAAGACGTATCACGACGCCTACGACCCGATCCGGGCGATTCGGACAAAGAAGTACAGCTATATCGAGAACTACGCGCATCGCCCGGCGTTGCTGCTCCCGCTCGACATCGCCGACAGTCCGTCCGCGCGGTCGATCGACGCGTCGGTCATCACAGCGGAACGGCCGGCCGTCGAACTCTACGATCTCGAGCACGATCCCTGGGAGCGCACCAATCTCGCCGACGATCCGGATTTCGCGCACGTCCGCGCAGAACTCGCGGCACGGTTGGCCCAGTGGCGAGCCGACACTCACGACGCGCTCCCGGACGAGAGCGCGGGGACTGCCATCGCGGATGAGTTCATGACGCGCTACTTCGAACAAGCCGTCGAGACCCCACCCGACGAGCAGGCACTTCCGTCGCGGCGCCCGCTCGGACGTGAGCGCGATCTCACCGGTGAGATCCAGCAGGGCGAGGTCGACGACGAGGCTCGCCGATCTGCTGATGCACCCACCACGCAGGGCTGACACACAGACGTCGAGTTTTGTAAATAGTTTGGACCGTCGAGCGCCTAATTGCCCAGGTTGCGGGCGGTTTCGGGCTGGTTAGACTGAGCGGGTGCCGCCAGTCGACAACTACCTCGTGTGCGCCAGTCAGCGCAGCGGGAGCACCCTCCTCGTCGAGTCTCTCGCCGAGACGGGGGTCGCCGGGACTCCCGAGGAGTTCTTCCAATACTTCCCCGCGACATCACAAGCGCCGCAACCACGTGAATGGTTCGCGGACGTCCACGACCCCGAGATCATCGACGTTCTCGACGAACTCGACGACGGGGTCGTCGACACCAGAACCTCCGCACAGTGGCGCGACGACGTCTTTGCCGCGGGCCGGACGTCGAACGGGGTCTGGGGTGGCAAACTCATGTGGAATCAGACGCCCCTGCTGATCTCGCGAACGCGGACCGGGTCGGGTTCGCTGCGCACCGCCATCCGCACCCTGTTGGGCGACGATCCGCTGTACGTGCATGTCTACCGGGAAGACGTTGTGCCACAGGCAGTGTCGATGTGGCGTGCGGTGCAGACGCGAGTGTGGCGACACGACGGCGATGCCTCCGAAGACGCGGCCGTCTACAACGCCGAAGGTATTGCCCATCTCGCGGAAATACTGCTGGCGCAGGAGAAGTCGTGGCGCGAGTGGTTCGCCGCGGAGCGCATCGAGCCCCTCGACATCGAGTTCGGTGAACTCACCAAGGACCCATCGGGCACCACAGCTCGCGTTCTCTCCGCATTGGGTCAAGACCCTGCGCTGGCGCCCCCGCCGCCGTTGAAGCCACAGTCCAATGCCCGCTCCAAGGAGTGGGTCGAGCGGTACCGCGACGACGCGGTGCGGAACGGATACCCGCAATGACCACGCAGATCGACGCCGCAGCCGACCTCGACCACGTATCCGCATTGCGGGTACTCGAGTCCGAGGCCGTGCACATCATTCGCGAAGTGGCGGCAGAACTCGAACGTCCAGTGCTGCTGTTCTCCGGCGGCAAGGACTCGATCGTGCTTCTCCGATTGGCGGAGAAGGCATTTCGCCCACACCCGCTGCCGTTTCCGATCCTGCACGTCGACACCGGACACAACTTCGACGAGGTGATCGAGTTCCGCGACCGTCGGGTCGCGCCGACCGCCGACAACCCCGACGGAATCAAACTCATCGTCGCATCGGTTCCCGACGCCATCGCCGCGGGACGCGTGGCGGAGTCGACCGATCCGTCGGGTTCGCGCAACCGGCTCCAGACTCGCGTGCTCCTCGACGCGTTGGAGGAGGGACGATTCGACGCCGCGTTCGGCGGTGCCCGACGCGACGAAGACCGCGCGCGTGCCAAGGAGCGGGTGTTCAGCTTCCGCGACGAGTTCGGCCAGTGGGACCCGCGCGCTCAACGTCCCGAACCGTGGTCGCTCTACAACGGACGTATCCGACGCGGCGAATCGGTTCGTGTGTTCCCACTGTCGAATTGGACCGAAACCGACATCTGGCGCTACATCGAACTCGAGGACCTCGACCTTCCGCCGATCTACTATGCGGCCGAGCGCGAGGTGTTCGACCGTGACGGCATATTGCTCACCGTGTCGCCCTACTCGCAGCCGGATTCCTCCGACGATGTCAGCACGGAGTGGGTGCGCTACCGCACGGTCGGTGACCTGACGATCACCGGCGCGGTGCGCTCGCGTGCGACAACGATCCCCGAGATCATCGAAGAGATCAGTGCCGCAACGGTATCCGAACGCGGTGAGACCCGCGCCGACGATCGCACGTCGTCGGCCGCCATGGAGGACCGCAAACGAGAGGGTTACTTCTGATGACCGAGACCGTGACCCGCGATCCTTCCGAGGATGCGCAGCGAAGCGAAACCCCATTGGGGACAGGCGTTCCCACGCGTCGACGGCAGATTCTGCGTCTGGCGACCGCAGGCAGCGTCGACGACGGTAAGTCGACGCTCATCGGCCGCATCCTGCACGACACCGGCTCACTGCCGACAGATCACCTCGAGGGAGTCACGTCCGACGACGGCGACGTCGATCTGGCCGCACTGTCCGACGGCCTGCGGGCCGAACGTGAGCAGGGCATCACCATCGACGTCGCCTACCGGTTCTTCTCGAGTCCCACACGTAGCTACGTGCTCGCCGATACCCCGGGGCATGAGCGCTACACCCGCAACACGTTCACCGGAGCATCGAACGCTCATGTCGCGGTATTGCTCGTCGACGCACGAAAAGGCTTGCTACGCCAAACCCGTCGGCATGCGCGTATCGCCACGTTGGTCGGTGTCCCGCACATCGTCGCCGCGGTCAACAAGATCGATCTCGTCGACTTCTCCGCCGAGCGATTCGCAGAGTTGGTCGCAGACCTCAACGAACTGGCCACGAATGTCGGTGCAGCGGAGATCACCGCGATCCCGGTCGCGGCGAAGCTCGGCGACAACGTCGTGAACAAGTCGGAGAACACGCCCTGGTACACCGGCCCGACACTGCTCGAATACCTGGAGGGTATCGAGCTGCACGCGCCCAATCCCGTTGCGCGCGAACTGCGTCTGCCCATCCAGTGGGTGTCTCGGCCGGGAGCCGACGGCAAGCGTAGTTACACCGGTCGCGTTGCCGCGGGAACCCTCGACGTCGGCGATCCTGTTCTCGTACTGCCGTCGGGATCACGCACCACCGTGACCGCGCTCGACACGCTCGATCCGGCTCGGTCGACAGCCGTTGCGCCGCTGTCTGTTTCGGTGCAGTTGGCAGACGACATCGACGTCGGCCGTGGCGACGTGATCGTCAGCGGGGCCGAGGATGCGCATCTGCCCGTGGCCGCACGCGAACTGTCGGCGACGGTCTGCTGGCTGTCGGAGACTCCGCTCCACGCGGGCGATCGTGTCGCGCTCAAGCAGGGTGCGTCGACGGTACGCGCGACGGTTCAGGCGCTCGAGCGCAAACTCGATCCGGAGACACTGCTCGAGCAGGTCGGGCCGTCGGAGTTGGCGCTCAACGACATCGGCACACTCACGCTGCGGACGTCGTCGGTTGTGGTTGCCGATCCGTATGCGAGCAACCGCGACACGGGCGCGTTCATCCTGATCGACGAGGCGTCGAACGACACGGTCGGTGCGGGAACGATCCTCGAGCCGCGCGAGGTGATTCCGGGCAAGGCGACCCGCAACGACATCAAGTGGCACCCGAGTGCGTTGAGCCGCAACGAGCGCTGGACCAAGACCGGCCAGCGCGGAGCGACGGTGTGGCTCACCGGCCTACCCGCTTCCGGTAAGTCGACGGTTGCTGTCGCGCTCGAACGCGAACTGGTGAATCGTGCCCGCGTCGCCTACCTCGTCGACGGCGACAACATCAGGCACGGGATCTCCGACGATCTCGGCTTCTCGCCCGGCGACCGCGCCGAGAACATCAGGCGCGTAGGGCATCTCGCGCGTCTGTTCGCCGACGCCGGGGTGATCGCGATCGCGTCGATGGTCTCGCCATTGCGGTCCGACCGCGAGATCGCCCGCGAACTGCACGACGCCGCCGACCTCGACTTCATCGAGGTGCACGTGTCGACGCCGGTCGGGGAGTGCGAACGCCGCGACCCCAAGGGCCTCTACGAACGCGCGCGGCGTGGCGAACTCAAGGGACTCACGGGAGTCGACGCGCCATACGAGAAGCCCGAGAACCCCGACCTGCGCTTCGACACCACCGGCGCCGACATCGCAGAACTAGCCGGCCGCGTCGTCGACGAGCTGGTCCGCCGGGGCGTCCTGGCCGAGTGATCTCGACAGGCTCGATCAGCGGGCGGTCGGGTGCGGTCCGAGGGCGCGGGGAGTAGGGGAAGGGTTTCTTCTGCGCGGGTCTGCTGGCCTGAGCAAGCGTGCAGAAACTAGGGGAAAGGCTTCTTCCGCGGGTTGTGTGTGTTTTCTCGAGAAGTGTCGCGGGGAAACCTCAGGAACTGGGGGAAAGAATTCTTCCGCGACTTTCTGCGCGGGCGTGCGGGTGCCCCATGGTGCAGAAACTCGGGGAAACGCTTCTTCCGCGGGTTGTGTGCGTTTCCTCGGGATGTGTCGCGGGGAAACCTCAGGAACTGGGGGAAGAATTCTTCCCCTACTTTCCGCGCGGGTGGGTGGGCGGTCCGCCCCGACGACCCGGCCCCGACGACGCCGCGCCGACGACGCCGCGCTAGTCCGTGTACCCGAAGAGCTTCTTGCCGTACCAGTCGCCGATCTCCGACAGGCCCGGCGGGATGGCGAACAGTGAGCTCGAAATGGGTGCGATGTACTCGTTGAGTCCGTCCTGGGCGAGGTTGTTCTGGATGCGGACGAACTGCTCGTGCGCGTTCTTCTGGTACGCGATGAAGAACAGTCCTGCGGCCAGAGTTCCTGTGCGGGTGTCGATTCCGTCGGTGTAGTTGTAACCGCGACGCAGGATCTGGGCGCCGCCGTTGTTGTCGGGGTGTGCGAGTCGCACGTGCGAGAACCGGTCGACTGCGTACTTGCCGGTGTCGAGTCGTTTGTGGAAGTCGATCGTGGTGAACTCGCTGCCACCCGACAGGGGAGCGCCGTTGTCCTTGGTGCGGCCGAAGATCAACTCCTGGTTGCCGATGTCGTCGGAGTCCCATGCCTCTATGTGCATGCGGATTTTGCGCGACACCAGATACGAGCCGCCCTTCATCCACGGCTGATCGGTCTCGTCGCCGACCCACACCCATTCTTTGGCGACGCTCGGGTCCTCGGCCTTGATGTTCGCCGTTCCGTCCTTGAATCCGAACAGGTTCCGCGGTGTCACCTGCGAAGTCGACGTGGCGGATGCGCGCCCGAAACCCTCTTGGAGCCAGCGCAGCGTGACAACGGTGCGGCCGATCCGGGCAAGGTTGCGGACGGCGTGAAAAGCGACCTGTGGGTCTTCGGAGCACGCTTGCACGCAGATGTCGCCGCCGCTGATCGACGGATCGATCGTCGTGTCAACTGCCAACTGCCCCAACGGTTTCAGTGCGGCGGGCATCTTGTCGCGCAGGCCGAATCGATCGTCGAACAGAGTTGGGCCGAAGCCCACTGTGATCGTGAGTTTGTTCGGGCCGAGGTCGAAGGCCTCGCCGGTGTCCGCGGGAGGTGAACCAGGACGGGTCTCCACCGGTCCGACCGGCTTGCCCTGTGTGAGCAGGCTTGCCGCGGCGGCCCACCGTGCGAGCATCACCTCGAGCTGCTGCGTTGTCACCGAGTCGGCGACGTCGAACGCAGCGAATACGAGTGAATTCTGTTGGGGCGTAGTGATTCCCGCTTGGTGCTCGCCGTAGAAGTCGACGATTTCCGACGCGGTATCCGTCGGTTTGGGTGCGGCGGCGTAACCGATGGCGCCACCCGCAGCGCCGCCGACGACAACCCCCGCGAGGCCGGCGGCACCGAGAAATCCCCTGCGTCCCAAGCGCGGTCCACGTCCACTGCTGGACGTGTCGGCGGTCTGGTCGGATGGGGTGGCGTCATCCGGTTGCTGCGTCGGAATGTTGTCGTCGGCGGACATCACATCAGCTCGCTGCGGCGATCTTTCCGCCGGCCTGCGCCAGCGGATCCTTGACGGCGACGATGGCGGCTGCCATCTCGCGCTTCTGCTCGGCGGTCACCTGCGTGAAGTTCTTGAAGCCGCCGGGCTCGTTGGGGTCGCGGAAGGTGTCGATCAGAGAATCGACCCTGGCGAACGCGTCGGTGATGGTCTGCGTGAGCTGCGGATCGATCTCCTTCAGCGCAGGCTTGACCATGGCGAAGGCCTGCTCGGAGCCCTCGATGTTCGCCTGCATGTCGAGGGTGTCGATGTGCGAGTACGCCTCTTCCTCACCGGTGAGTTTGGTCGTCGAGACCTCGTCGAGTAGATCGCCTGCGCCGTTGACGATTTCAGCGGGAGCGAAGGTGAATTCCGGCTTGTTGACGACGGTCTGGAGCAGTTCGACGTTCTTCTGCAGTTCCGCTGCGACAGGGCCCATGTTCGCGAGGTTCTTGTCCTGGTAGATCGCCTTCTCCAGAACGTGGAAGCCCTCCCACTTGTCGCCGGGACCAACTGCATCCGGGCGGGCGTCGATCGCGAAATCGAGGCTGACAGAAGCGTTGTCGGAGCAGTCCGTCGAACCGTCGGTGCAGAATGCGCCGGCGATCGGCTCGATGCGCTCGTAGTACGGGCGGGCCTTGGGATACGCGTCCCGTGCGGCCTCGAGGTTGTTGGCCTTCACGGCGTCGGTCAGCGTCCTGGTGTTCTCGACGAGGCTGTTGACCTGAGTGATCACGTAGGCCTTGTAGTCGGCGGACGCGGTCTTCAGCTTGTCCGCGACGGTTCCGGTTGCCTCCGTGGCCTTGCCGGTGACCGTGAACTGAGTCTTTTCGTTGGTGGCGCCGGGGCAGTACAGCTCGTACGTGCCGCCGTCGAGCTTGTGAGAGAACGAGACCGACGCCATGCCGGGCACGATGTTCTCGCGCTCGGCGAGAATGCGGTTGTCCTTGATCAGCTCGACCTCGTTGACCGCTGCCGCGTTCGTGTTGGTGATCTCGAAGGTGATCGGCCCGGCGTCGACCTTGTCCGGGGTGGCCTTGCAGCCCTGATCGGTGATCTCGACCTTCACGGTCTTCACATCCGACGACGAGTTCGACGAGTCGGAGCTGTCCGAACAGCCCGCGATCCCGACGACGGCGACGGCTGCCGCGCCGACGGCCACCAGTGGTCGCACCCTCATGTGGTTTTCTCCTTTGTGTGAACGGGGCCGGTCAGGGTCCCTGTCTGCAAATCCTCGTGTTCGGGCGGCGGCGTCGGACGCCTGCGTCGCACCAGAAGCAGTCCGGCCAGGATCGCGGCGACGACGGCGCATCCGGCAAGCCACAGCGGTACTACGACCGAGCGGACGTGATGTGCCGATCGTTGGTCGACGGCGTTTTGCAGTGCACCGAGTTCTGCGGCATCGGCGGTGTGCTCGGCGTCGAACGTCGCGACCTTCCCGAGCACCACAGCGGCGCCGGAATCGGGTGTGGCCGTCGCGGTGACGACGTAATGGACATCCGCGGCGACCGGCGAGTGGAACGTTGGGTCGACGCTGGTCGTCACCGTCGCGGTGACCGTGTAGATCACCGGTGCGTCGGCTCCGAACGTCTGCGTGTTCAGGCCGACCGGGAGGCGTCCGTTGTTGCCCGCGGCGACCTGTGCGGGCGTGACGCGCGCGGGAGCGTCGGGAACCAGCGAGGCGATATCGAGGTTCGGCGAGGCAAGCTGCTGATAGGTCGGGTAGCTCGTCGAGCCGATCTGCGCGTCGTCGGTGGCAGTGAGCTTGGGCAGCGGCGTCGACACAGATCCTGAGGTGAGTGTGCCCGATGCCTGCGTGGCGTCGGCGGACTCGACGCGTACTGCGACGGGGTCGGGGACCCGAATGGTCTTGCCCGTCAGCACACCGGACGTCCACGGCGTGCCGGAGACGCTGGCGCGCATCGTGTCCGACGGCCCCTCCGGTTCGGTCGGCGCGGTGGAGAAGACGACGACGGCCGCGATCGCGAGCACTCCCGCGAGAGCGCCGCACGCCAGCCCTGCGGCGCGTCGGGGGAATGCCTTGCCCGCGGGCCAGAGCACGATGGTGCCGACGATGAGCAGATACACCGCCCAGCCGACGACCTCGATGAGCACAGGCTTCGGCTGAATCCCGAGAACGCCGGTCAGCAGCGAGGATTGGATGGAGCCGGGTTGGACCAGCCAGGTCAGGTCGACGACCTGTTGCTGGCCGACATTGAGCCAGCCCGCCTCGTGCGCGGTGCGGAAGGCGGTCATCACGAGTCCTGCGGCGACCAGGGCGAGCAGCAGGCCGGTGACCTTGAAGAAGCGGGCGAGGTTGATGTGGACGCCACCGCGATAGATGCCGTAGCCCAGGAGCACGGCTATGCCGATTCCGAGGATCGCGCCCACCGCCGACGGCACGGCGTTGTTGCTGGCGTTGAAAGCCGCGACGAGGAAAACCGACGTTTCGAGTCCCTCGCGGAGCACCGCGAGGAATGCCATCATCACGAACGCGATCGCCGAACCCTCGTTGACCGCGTCGGTGGCCGCGGCCTCCAGGTCGCCCTTGAGATCGCGTGCGTGCTGACGCATCCACACAATCATGTACGTGACCATCGCGACGGCGATGACGCCGATGACGGTTTCGAGGCCTTCTTGCTGGCGCTGCGGCAGGTCGCGCGACAGCACCTCGAGTCCAATGGCAACAGCGACGCAGATGGCGACGGCGACGCCGACCCCGACCCACATCCAGCGCAGAGCGTCGGTGCGGCCCTGGCGTCGGAGGAAGGCCGCGATGATGCCCACGATGAGCGCCGCCTCGAGCCCCTCGCGGAGGCCGATGATGAGGGTCGCGAACACGTATCTCTCCGGTTTGTCCGATTTGCTGTGTTGTGGCTGGTCAGCACAGCCTTACTTACGGTAAGCGAGCTAAGGCTACGCTGCGCGATGCGAGATCACCAAGGGACCAATGGCACGATGGTGAATCGATGACCACCCTTCGACGGGCACTCGCCTCGATATCCGCTCTCAGCTGCGTCGCAATTCTGACGTCGGCGTGCCTTGACCTGCCCTCCCTGAAGCGTCCCGACATTCCCGACGGCATCCCGCCCGGCCTCGGGACGCCGGTACCTTTCGTCGACATCAACGCACCCGGACGCACTGCCGAGCAGCTACGCGACTGGGCCAAGCCGATCTCCGACGCCACGGGTATCCTGTTCGTCGCGCTGGAGTCCTACGGCAACGCCGCCGAAATCCAAAGGCAGCAACACCCCGAGTGCGGGATCGGGTGGACAACGCTCGCAGGCATCGGGGGCGTCGAGAGCAAACACGGTCGGTACCGAGGCTCCGAGATCGCGCCGAACGGCGATGTCCGCCCACCGATCCGGGGCGTGCCGCTCGACGGGACGCGCGGAAACATGGAGATCCCCGACACCGACGGCGGGAAGCTCGACGGCGACGCCACCCACGACCGCGCGATGGGGCCGTTCCAGTTCATCCCCGAGACGTGGCGACGCTACGGCGTCGACGCCAACGGTGACGGCAAGGCCGATCCGGACAACATCGACGACGCCGCGCTGTCAGCGGCCCGCTACCTCTGCGTGTCAGCGGGCGGCGACATGACCACACCGCAGGGTTGGGAGAAGGCGGTCAAGGTCTACAACAATTCGATGGCGTACGTCATCGACGTGCGCGATCACGCCAACGCGTACTCGATCAACGTCCGCTACTGAACGCCGCACCGGCCTCGACGCCCCCGCCTTGCGCGCTTGATGCGTGACTGTTGACTTCACCGACTAGGCTTTGATCCCGTACCCGTCGGCTGCGCGAGGCGCCGACATGTTCACCGATAGGGGCAACACCGTGGCAATCATCGAACAGGTTGGTGCACGCGAAATTCTGGACTCGCGAGGCAACCCGACTGTCGAGGTCGAGGTCGTCCTCGACGACGGCACGTTCACTCGTGCCGCTGTGCCATCCGGCGCGTCGACGGGTGAGCACGAGGCCGTCGAACTGCGTGACGGCGGCAAGCGTTACGGCGGAAAGGGCGTCACCAAGGCTGTCGAGGGCGTGTTGAGCGAACTCGCACCCGCGGTCATCGGTATCGAGGCCGAAGAGCAGCGGCTCGTCGACCAGGCCCTCATCGACGCCGACGGCACTCCCGACAAGAGCAGGCTCGGCGCCAACGCCATTCTCGGCGTGTCGCTTGCGGTGGCCAAGGGTGCCGCAGAGTCGGCAGGACTGCCGCTGTTCCGCTACATCGGCGGCCCCAACGCCCACATCCTCCCGGTCCCGATGATGAACATCATCAACGGCGGCGAGCACGCCGACAACGGCATCGACTTCCAGGAGTTCATGATCGCTCCGATCGGCGCGCCGACCTTCAAGGAGGCGCTGCGCTGGGGTGCTGAGGTCTACCACTCGCTCAAGTCGGTGCTGCACAAGCGCGGCCTGAACACGGCGCTCGGCGACGAGGGTGGATTCGCCCCCGACCTGCCCGACACCGCGTCGGCCATCGCTGTCATCGGTGAAGCCGTCGAGGCTGCTGGCTACAAGTTCGGCCGCGACATCGCGATCGCCCTCGACGCCGCGGCAACCGAGTTCTACAGCGACGGCGCCTACAACCTCGAGGGTAAGAAGCTCTCCAGCGACGAGATGATCAGCTACTACGAGAAGCTCGTCGACGAATTCCCGATCGTGTCGATCGAGGACGGCCTGTCCGAGGATGACTGGGACGGCTGGGTCAAGCTGACCGACGCGCTCGGCGACAAGGTGCAGCTCGTCGGCGACGATCTGTTCGTCACCAACCCCGAGCGTCTCGAAGAGGGCATCTCCAAGGGTGCGGCAAATGCGTTGCTGGTCAAGGTCAATCAGATCGGAACGCTCACCGAGACCCTCGACGCCGTCACGCTCGCCCACAACAACGGCTACAAGACGATGATGAGCCACCGTTCGGGTGAGACCGAGGACACCACGATCGCCGACCTCGCCGTCGCCTGCGGCTGCGGTCAGATCAAGTCCGGCGCACCCGCGCGCAGCGAGCGTGTCGCCAAGTACAACCAGTTGCTCCGTATCGAAGAGGGCCTCGGCGACGCGGCACGCTACGCGGGAGACCTCGCCTTCCCCCGATATACGTACGGTTCGTGATTAGCTAGAGCCCATGGCACAGGGCTCAGGACGTCGACGCACGCGTGCGTCGACGAGCGATCCCCGCTCCCGGGAGCGTGCCCGCAAGACGCCCCGGCGTGAGCGGTCGACATCTCGCCGTTCGCCGGTCTCAGTCATCGAGACCGGCGAACAGGAGATCTACGACGACGCGGTCATCGATTTCGAAGCCGAGGTCGCCGACGAACACTCTGACGACCTTCCCGATGTCGAGAGCGACGCGGCCGACGAATTCTCCGACGTTCGACGCGAACGCGAGCAGCTGCGGGCACAGCGGCGACGACGGGCGGGATTCACCGAACGGATTGCGCAGCGACTCCACCACATCGACGCGAAGCGTGCCGTGGTGTTGTCGTTGGTGGTCGGGATCGTCGCGCTCACCTTGGCGATGCCGCTACGCACCTACTTTTCGCAGCACTCCGAGTTCTCCCAACTCGAGGAGTCCAACGCGCAATTGCGCGACCAGGTCGCCGACTACCAGCAAAAGGTCAACGAGCAGAACGACCCCGCCTACATCGAGGCCAAGGCACGAGAACGACTCAAGCTGGTCAAGCCGGGTGAGACGCCGTTCGTCATGCTCTATCCCGACGAGGCTGCCCGAAGCGCTGAGCGTCAGCGCGAAGCGGCACACGAAGCCAACCCCTGGTACGGCAATCTGTGGCAGTCCGTATCGACCCCGCCCGGAGCCGGCGCGCCGGGGTCGCACTGAGTTCGCCACACCCGAACTGGTAGCAAAGACGCGTGAGTACATCCGACGGCAACCAATCTGCCGGCCAGCAGGTGAGCGACGACGACCTCGCCACCATCGCCACACAACTCGGCCGTGAGCCACGCGGCGTGATCGAGGTCAGCTATCGCACTCCGGACGGTGTGCCCGCCGTCGTCAAGACCACCCCGCGACTGCCCGACGGCACGCCGTTTCCGACGCTCTACTACCTCACCGATCCCCGCTTGACCGCGGAGGCGAGTCGGCTCGAGTCGGCAGGCGTGATGAAGGAGATGACCGCACGCCTGGCCGTCGACGACGACCTCGCCGCCGCCTACCGTCGAGCGCACGAGTCGTTCCTCGCCGAACGCGACGCCATCGAATCGCTCGGCACCGACTTCTCCGGGGGCGGCATGCCGGATCGGGTCAAGTGCCTCCATGTCCTGATCGCCCACTCGCTGGCGAAGGGGCCGGGTGTCAATCCCCTCGGCGACGAGGCCGTGGCGCTCGCCGCCGCAAATGGCATGCGCGGCAAGGCGATTCCGGCCGACTGGCCCGAAATCCCCGCAACCAAAGACGACGCGGAGCCCGACCGGTGACCGTGGTCGCCGCCGTCGACTGCGGCACCAACTCCATCCGACTGCTGGTCGCAGAGGAGGCCAACCCTCCCGCCGGCGCCGCCCCTGCTGGTCGAGATGCCCAGCCCGCTGGCGATGCCCAACCCGCTGGTCGAGCTGAAGGTTCCGCTGGTCGAGCTGAAGGTTCCGCTGGTCGAGCTGAAGGTTCCGCTGGTCGAGCTTGTCGAGACCACCTCCGCCTGCGCGATCTGCACCGCGAGATGCGGGTTGTGCGCCTCGGGCAGGGGGTCGACGCCACGGGACAGTTCGCCGACGAGGCGATCGAGAGAACTCGCGTAGCGCTCTCGGACTACGTCGACGTGATGCGCTCGCTCGGCGTCGAGCGCGTTCGTATGGTTGCCACGTCGGCCACCCGAGACGCGCGCAACCGCGACGTCTTCTTCGCGATGACCGCGGAGCTCCTCGGTTGCGTCGTCGAGGGTGCGCAAGCCGAGGTGATCACCGGTGACGAGGAGGCGCGGCTGTCGTTCCGCGGTGCCGTCGGCGAACTCGATCCTGCCGAAGGGCCGTTCGTGGTGACCGATCTCGGCGGCGGCTCGACCGAAGTCGTGCTCGGCGGTGCGGAGGGGGTGTCGGCTGCGTACTCTGCCGATGTCGGATGCGTGCGCACCACCGAGCGCGCTCTGCACTCCGACCCGCCCACCGCAGACGAGGTTCGCGACGCCACGCAGTTCATTCACGACAGACTCGCCGTCGCATTCGACGCCGTGCCGGTCGAGGGTGCACACACCTGGGTCGGGGTGGCGGGAACACTCACCACCATCGCGGCCGTGAATGCGGGGATGGACGTCTACGACTCCGACGCAATCCACTTGTCGCGCATCGGAATCAACGACCTCGACCGCGTCTGTCACGACCTCGTCGCGATGACACGCGACGCCCGCGCAGCGCTCGGACCGATGCATCCCGGTCGCGTCGATGTGATCGGCGGTGGGGCGCTGGTGACGCTCGAGCTCGCTCGGGTCCTGTCCGAACGCGCAGGCATCTCCGAACTCGTCGTCAGCGAGCACGACATCCTCGATGGCATTGCCCTGGGCTTGCTGGACTAGGCCCTCACTGGTTGGGCCGCGAAAAGTCCTGTCACAACACGACCTTCATCGACGCCGCGCCATCAGGTGAAACTCGGCGAATCGATGGGTGTCGTCGGCCTGCGCGATCATCCGCCACGCTTCGTCGAAGCCTGCGTCGAACAGCACGCGCGCGAGCGCATCCGGATGCCAGCGCCAGGCAGGCGCGACGCGGTGATCGAACGCGATGGTGTCTGGCGCTCAGCGATGCCACGTTCGACGGCACATTGGTACGGAGTCGGGAAGGAGTCGGCGTAGAGCTGCGCCAGGGCGTCGTATCCGGGCTTTTCCACCGTGCCAGTGTTACATCGGCGCCGGGGTAACTCAGTGAGTGTCGGCGGGTGCCTGCTCAGGATTGCGCAGCCAGATGTTGTTGCAGGCCTCGCACACGTCCTCGGGGATCACGCCGCGCTGCTGCAGGAACCCGAAGATCACGCAGCCGAGGCAGAATCCGAATACCGATTCCAGCACCGCCGCGACAATCAGCAGGCCGACGACGATCTGTGCTGCCAGCCCGTAGCCGAGCAGGCTCAGAACCAGCGCGGTGGTGGAGAAGGCGAGTCCGATCGCTTGCGCGAAGCGCTTGGGCGGTCCGGGGACGAGCTTGCTCTTGCGCCAGATCTTGGGCGCGATGACCCGGACGGAGAGCTGGCCGAATGGCGACAGCTTGGGGCCTGCCATCACGCGCAGCAGGAATCCGAGAGCCAGCAACGCGTAGACGATGGGGTGATTCACCACGTTGGCAACGATTGCCAGGATGACGACCAGACCCGCCGTCGACCGGGCGGCATACTCGTTGACCGGGTTGGGGAAGGTGAGGATGGCTGGTGCGGACACGGGACTCCAAGGCAGACGAGGCTAGCGAAACACCACAACATTACGGCGCGGCCGATTGCTGCCGCCAACCTTGGCGTCACGATGATCGGAACCCCGCCGACCAGCGGAGATGGCTCCGAATGCACAACAGCGGGGCCTGATCGGATCAGGCCCCGCCGTGAATGTGCGACGAACTATGCGCGGTCGTGCTCCTCGGGCGCATCCCTGCGGTCGGTCTCGATGGCACGGATCGCCGTCTCGGTGGCGTCGGCATCGTCGATCGCGTCGACCAACTCTGCGTCGACGACCTCACGATGGTCGTCGGCCTTGGCCTTTCGAGCCGCATCACGCATCTCGAAGCCGTCGGTGACGATGTCGCCGACCTCGCGCGCAACGTCGGCGACCGCAGTCGTGATGATCGTCGCGATCCGTCCGACGTGCGTTGCGGTGGATTCGACGATCTCCTGGACGATGTCCTTGTTGCGTTCGTAGCGATCGATCATGTGCGTCAGGCTACCCCGGCCGACTTCTCTCGCTCGACGATGACGGTGAGGTCGTTGTCGTCGGAGGTCATGAAGTTGGGCAGGGAGAGCTTCGCGATCTTCGACCATGTCGACGCCAACTGCTGGTGCAGAGGGCCGGTGTTGTACGGCAGGCCGTACTTCTCGCAGATCTCCTGGACGTCCTTGGCGATGGTCGGGTAGCGGCTCGCGGGGATGTCGGGGAAGAGGTGGTGCTCGATCTGGTGCGAGAGGTTACCGCTCATGATGTGGAACAGGCTGCTCCCGGTGATGTTGGCTGAGCCGAGCATCTGTCGCAGATACCACTGCCCGCGCGTCTCGTCCTTGCATTCGTCGGCGCTGAACGTCTGTGCCCCGGTGGGGAAGTGGCCGCAGAAGATGATCGAGTACGTCCAGATGTTGCGCACCAGGTTCGCGCTGGCATTGCCGAGCAGCGTCGGGAGGAAGAACGGACCCGACAGCGCGGGGAAGACGATGTAGTCCTTGAGGACCTGCTTGCTCGCCTTACGCCACATGCCCTTGACCAGGCCCTTGATGTCGGTCCACTTGCGCTTGCCCGCCACGATGTTCTCGGCCTCGAGGTCGTGGAGCATCACACCCCACTCGAACAGCAGCATCAGCGCTGTCGCGTATCCGAGATTGCCGAGATAGTAGGGGTTCCACTTCTGGTCGCGGGCCATCCGGAGGATGCCGTAGCCGATGTCACGGTCCTCACCGATGATGTTGGTGAAGGTATGGTGCATGTAGTTGTGGCTGTGCTTCCACTGGTCGGCGGGACACACTGTGTCCCACTCGAATTCGCGCGAGTTGTAGGTGTCCTCGCGCATCCAGTCGTACTGGCCGTGCATGACGTTGTGCCCGATCTCCATGTTGTCGAGGATCTTGGACACACTCAGTGCGCCGACACCGGCGACCCAGGCAGGGGGGAACCAACCGAAGAACAGCAGCCCGCGGCCAGCGATCTCGAAACCACGCTGCGCGCGGATGATCGAGTACAGGTATTCGCGGTCCTTCGTGCCGAGGTCGGCGACGACGCGCGCGCGCACCTCGTCGAGGTCGCGACCGAGCGCTTCGACCTGCTCGTAGCTCAGATGAAGGGTGTTGGGGTCCGACGATCCGCGCAGCGCAGGCGGAACGTTGGTGTGCTCGGACGGGGTGATGGTGGTGACAGTCATTGTTAAACCTCGATTTCCACGTCGCCGACAGGTGCGTTGATACAGAGCTGAATCTGCTTGTCGGCTTCGCTGTCGATGTCGCCGGTCAGCACGTTGCGGGTGCAGCCGGATTTCTTTACTGCGGTGCAGGAGAAGCAGATTCCCATTCGGCAGCCCGACTTGGGAGATAGTCCTGCGGATTCCGCCTGATCGAGAATGGTGCGGCCGTCGTTGGCTGCGACCTTGCCGGACGTCGTGAATGCGACGTCGCCGGAGATCGGTTCGTCGGGATCGATGATCGCCGCCGGAGTCGGGCGGAAGGATTCACTGTGTACTCGCGCCGTGGGGTGGGCGTCGGTGAGGTGGTCGATGACAGCATCCATCAGCGCGGACGGCCCGCAGACGAAGACGTCCGCGTCGTCGAGAGCGATGCCATCGAGATGTGCAGGTGCGAAGTGTCCTGCATTGGAATCTCCGTGGGACCCGCGGGTGTACCGCAGGCGCACATCGACGTTCGAGTGCGCGGCTGCGAGCGCATTGAGTTCTGTGGCGTACGCGACGCCGTCGGACGTCCGTGCGTAATGGACGAACGTGACGGGACCACCGTGCGCTGAGGCTACAAGTGTTCTCAGCATCGACAGCGTCGGCGTTACGCCGCTGCCTCCGCTGACGAACACCACGGGACCCGTCGGACTCTGCGGTAGGACGAAATCGCCGTCGGCTTGTTCGAGGCCGTAGACGTCGCCGACTTTCGCATTGTCGCGGAGGTACGTCGAGACGAACCCGTCGTCGTGAGCGGTGATGGTCAACTCGATGACGTCGGAGTGCCCCTGCGCGTTGGCAGGCGAGAAGCAACGGACGTGTCTGACGCCGTCGATAACCACCTTGAGCTGGATGAACTGTCCTGCGCGGTGGCCGCGCCACTGCCTGGTGGGGGCCAAGGTGATGCGGACGGTTCGTGAGGTCGGACGTGTGACGTCGACAACCTTTGCGCGCAGATCGCGCCAGGTGATCATGGGGTCGAGCAGTTCGAGGTACCGGTCGACCGGATGCGGCGAGACGCCTGCTTCGACGACCGATCCGATCACCTCGGGAAGACGGATACTCATGCAGTGCTCCGTTCGGAAGCGATGATTCGTGAGGCTGTCACAACCGTTCAGTGAACGACTGTGCTCTGAATAGTGTTGCACGTCTTCTCTCAGTTGTGCACCCCTCTATGGATCTGAAGGCCAGCTCTCTTTCGGGCTGGGTGATGATTCACATCACTTCAATTTGTCTCAAGTGATTGACATCACTGACTTCGTCTCTGAATATGAACTCAGATTCAGTTCAATCTGCTGAAGCCGAATGAGGAGTGATCGATGACATCAGAAGTAGTTGCCCAGGGCGACGAGGTCGCGCAGGGAAGAAGGCGAGCGCATCGGAAGTTGCTCGCCGCGGGGCTCGTCGGTAGCTCGATCGAGTGGTACGACTTCTTCCTCTACGGAACTGCTGCGGCACTGGTGTTCCCGCACATCTTCTTTCCCGACTCATCGCCGTTGATGGGGACGTTGCTGTCGTTCAGCACCTTCTGGGCCGGCTTCGTCGCGCGACCGATCGGCGGGATCATTGCGGGCCACTACGGTGACAAGTTCGGCCGAAAGCCAGTCGTGGTGGTCTGCCTGTTCGTGATGGGGTTGGCGACGTTCCTGATCGGGTGTCTGCCGACCGCCGGAACGATCGGAGTCGCGGCACCGATCCTGTTGGTCGCATTGCGATTCCTACAGGGCTTGGCTTGTGGCGGCCAATGGGGCGGAATCGTGCTGTTGCTGACGGAGTCGGCAAGTCCCAAGCGGCGTGGCTTCGCGGGCACCTTCGGTCAGATGGGTGTGGCGTGCGGTGTTCTGCTGGGCAACATGATCTTTTTGGGATCGAGTTCCGCGGTGTCGAATTCGGCGTTCCTGGAATGGGGTTGGCGTATTCCGTTCCTGCTCAGCGTCGTGCTGTTCCCGGTGGTCTACTTCATCCAGACGCGCGTCGAGGACAGTGACGAGTTCAAGGAGCTGGAACAGGAAGTCTCTGCAGGTAGGCAGGAGGTCACACAGGCGCCGCTGGTGGAGGCCGTCAAGAAGCACTGGCGGACGATCCTGCTGGGCTGTGGTCTGCTCGCTGCGACCAACTCCATCTTCTATATCTCGATTGCGGGCGTATTGAGTTATGCGACAGCCGAACTCGGCATGGATCGAGACGAATTGCTGATCGGGTCCATGCTCAGTTGCCTTGTCTCGCTTCCGGTCACGATCTGGGCGGGCTCGTTGTCGGACAGAGTCGGACGCCGACCGCTCATCATGATCGGCGGCGTGGGGATTCTGCTGTGGGCGTTCCCGTACTTCATGCTCGTCAATACGGCGTCGTTGCCGATGTTCATGATCGCGGTCACGGTGGCTGCCGTGTTCCAGTCGATGACCTACGGGCCGATCGCCGCGTACATGGGTGAACTGTTCGAGCCGCACGTCCGCTACTCGGGCGCCTCGCTGGCCTACCAGCTCGCTGCCATCCTGATCAGCGGATCGACGCCGTTCATCATGACCTGGCTGATCTCCGCTACCGGAACCACGACGCTGGTCGCAGCCTTCGTCGCGGTGATGGGATTGATCACTTTTGCGTCGGCATGGCGTTTGCGGGAGACGAATCCCGCATCGGTTCGGGAGGACCCGAACGCAGTTCCTGGTGTCGCGGTCACGAAGTGACCAACGCCGGCTGACCAATGGGAGAGCTGCCCACCTCTGTGAGGTGGGCAGCTCTCCCATTTGCAACGTGTTGTGTGTTACAAATTGAATATGAGGTCAAGTTCAACTATGCGATCA
>NZ_LZTC01000058.1:0-61308 GCF_001665905.1 Gordonia sp. 852002-50395_SCH5434458 | reverse complement strand
GCCGGGGCCGCAGAATTCGCCATAGCCAATTCTCTCAAACCACGAACCATAAACTAATTAACGACACGCGACACTAGGACGCCGGGTGACGCCCTGGGAGATCGACCACGCGATCTGGTCAGCCGTCCGTGCAGCTTGAGTCGCGCCAGTTCTACCTGGCGCGCTAATCCTCCTTGCTCGGCAGCTTCCATCCGAACGTCGCTGATGGCGGCGCGCTCTTCATGAACAATCGCGCTGGCCGCCCACCGCCGACGCGTGTTTCCGGAACGCCCAGGCCGTCGACTTTGGGTTCCAACAGCGGCTGCACGCGCCGATTGAACGAGTCACGCATGAGGCGTCGACCAAGGATCGCCTCGTGCAGTTCGCGCAGGTCCGACAACGTGTACGGCTCGGGAAGCAGGCTGTCGGGGTCGGGGCGGTCCTCATATCGCTCGCGCAGATTGTCAGTGGCAGATGCAATGATCTCGTCATGGTCGTAGAGCAACCGCTCCCCCGACGCGAGACGCCCATCAGCGTCGAGCGGAGCAAGCTCTCCGACGACGTCCGTCAGCGCTGAAGCAGGAAGCGCGACGGCATGTGCGATCGAGATCGTCCACCCGCGGGGATCTCGGTCAGGATCACTGAAGACCGCGAGCAGATGCGGTCGAACGTGATCGGGTGAAAGCCCCAGCTTGAGTTCAAGGACCTCACGCACAGTCTGGTCGACGGTGCGTCGTTCCCGGATAAAACGCCCAGGGAGCGACAACTGCTCAGAGTCTGAATCTCGTTGCACCACAACGCTTAACTGCCCGTCGACGACGGTCAAGACCGCGATGTCGACGGCGACGTTCGGGCGCGGGTAATCCGCAAGGCGCGAGTCGGAGCCGGTAGCCACCCCTTGACACTATTCGAAGTTTCGCGCAAACTACTAATCGCACTTCCGCGCAAAGTCGCCTTGGTTGTTCACCCGGGCGGGAACAGGAGCAGATCATGAAGTTCTCCACCGCCCTCGATGTCGACGTCGTCGCACATGAGTCCGCCGACGAGGTCTCCGTTCTCATCGAACTCGAGGCGCCCGACGCACCTATCGTCGACCGCGCACGGTCCGCGCTGCAGATCGTTCTGGATCGCAGTGGATCGATGAACGGCGCCCCGCTCGCTGGCGCGAAGAAGGCACTTGCGGACGTGATCACACGGCTCGACCCGCAGGATGTCTTCGGCGTCGTGACGTTCGACGACCACGCCGAAGTCGCCGTGCCCGCTGCCCCGCTAGCTGACAAGCAGCAGGCCACCCAGCTCGTCGACGCGATCTTCGCTGGCGGGATGACCGATCTGTCCTCGGGATATCTGCGCGGCCTACAGGAACTGCGCCGCGCCGCCAAAGCATCCAAGATTCGCGGCGGCACGGTGCTTGTCGTCAGCGATGGGCACGTCAACAGCGGGATCTGCGAGGTCGACGAGTTCGCCTCGCTGACATCGAAGGCTGCATCCGATGGGATCGTTACCTCGACGCTCGGTTACGGCGCCGGATACGACGAGACGCTGCTGTCAGCAATCGCGCGCTCCGGCAACGGGAATCACGTATTCGCCGAGAATCCCGACGCCGCCGGATCTGCAATCTCCGGCGAGGTGGAGGGCTTGCTGTCCAAGGCGGTGCAGGCCGTGACACTGACGGTGCGGTTCGTTCCGGAAGTGCAGCTCAGTCTGTACAACGACCTTCCCGCACACCAGGTCGCCGACGGCGAAGTGTCGATCGAACTCGGTGACCTGTACGGATCTGAGGCACGAAAACTGTTGCTCAAGTTGGCCGTTGACGGAATGTCGGGGTTGGGAGTCGCACAGATCGCCGAGCTCGAGCTGCGGTACGTCGAGTCGGCAACGCTGACAGAGCACACGGTGACGCTCCCGGTGACGGTGAACGTGGTACCCGGCGACGAGACTGCTGGCCGCGTACCGAACCCGACCGTACAGTCGGAGAAGCTGTATCAGGAGGGCCAGGCAGCGAAGCTGCGGGCGTCCGAGGCGTACGAGCGCGGCGACCTAGATGCTGGAAGTGCGTTCCTTGATGCCTCGAGGCAGAGCTCGATCTCATCGGCGCTACTCGCTTCTGCACCTGAGCGCTCGGCGATCGACGACGAACTGCAGATGATCGAGGAGTTGGGATCTGTCGCGGCCACAGGCAGCGCCGGGTACGTCTCGAAGCGGACGCGGGACTCGTACCACCTCGGCAACCGGAAGCGTGGTCGGCGAGGATAGATTCCAACGACCAACAGGAGGAATCGATGTCATCATCTCGCAACGCCGTCGACAAGTGGGCGTCGAAACAGGGATTCGGTCCTGTACGGAAGTTCGAGGGAACCAAGACGAAGATAGGCGGTGACCCTGCCGCAACGCACGCCGGGTTCTACCTGCTCATGTTCAAGGGCGACTCGTACTATCTGGGGGAATCGATCAACCTAAGGTCCCGAATGGGTGGGCATAGTTCGTTCTGGGGAAACGAGATCGAAGAGGTGCGATTCATTCGAGAGAACTTGTCCAAACAGCAACTGCAGGCGGTCGAGAGATTGCTGATCCATGAGCTCAATAGGACCGTGCCCAATCGATGCCGAAACAAGACCCACGCGGCGGTTTCATTCGGAACGGACAAGCTCGAGGAGTTTCTGGATCCAGCTGAGCAACTCCGTTGGCTAAGTGCACCTGCAGAATTCAACATGTCTGACCACAGCGACCTGAAAGCGATGAACGAGGCGCAGGCCATCAAGTACAAGACCGCAGCGACGAGGTACGCCGACCATTCGGCAGAACCCGCGACTACGCAGCTACTGCGGAACTACCTGACTAATTGTGTACCGGTTCCGAAGCAGACGGAGTTCCACGGGTGGAACGTAAGTACCGGCACCTACGGCGGAAGGCGATTGTTGTGTGTCTGCGTTGGCCGTATGGAGACGTTCGTGGTATTTCGAGATCTGCACGGATTTGTCAATGTGCGAAAGTCGTCGATCTTGAATGGCGCCATGACTCAACGGGCATTCGCTAGACTCCATCCTGATGTAGCTGTAACGACCGTCAGCTACGACGACTCCGGCGCCGATACTCTGTTGCTAAAAGCCAAGACACCCAAAGCCTTTTCACGTCTGATGAGCGATCCGCGGGTGCTCGACGCGGCAGCTCAACTGGTTCTCGACGTCATGCGAAAGCACCCGAGCGTGTACACGCGGTATCACTGCCCACAAGTTGTCGAGCGCGCGTTTCCTGATGTTCGGCGTGCTTCGTCCGACGAGATCGACCGTCTCGATGCAATCGAAACACTGCAAACGATCGCAACCCAACCAGTTGGTGGGCAGTGTGCCGAGGCTTCCACGTCACAGACCAGGGAGCTTCTTCCCGACGTTGTGACCGAGGAAGTTCCCGACGATGTAGACATCGCTTGGTTCGTCAATGCCGGCCCCATTGCATCGAAGCGCAACACGCTCGAGGATTTCGTGACAAAGGGCGAGTGGCGGATGGATCCGAGCGCCAGGTTCGAGGGCCATGTTCAGGCGATGCTCCAAGGCGAGCGCATCGCAGTCCGCAAGCGCCGCAACGCAACCGACGGCGTACCGTTCGCGACTCGCGGCAACAAAGTGTCGGTGATGGACATTCTCTTGACCGGGATCATCACGAAGAACCCCGGCGACGGCTGCAGCGTAAAAGTGCGTTGGGACCCACAGAACAAGCCCCGACGCTGGTACCTGTACACCAACCAGGACCCGGTCTGGGCCGTCCCGCACGGGCTGGCTCCGCACAACGACGAGCTCGTCGCCTTCACCTTCGACGGCGGTCAGCAGAACATCGACAGCTGGCGGAACAGACCCTTCTGGAGGGATCGCTTCGGCGACTGAGCCGCACACTTGCGCACCATTCTTCAACGGAAGGCCTCACACACCTGTGACAACAACTGATCGATCCGACCGCATTGCCGGCACCATCCTCGGCGGTGCGGTCGGCGACGCACTCGGAGTCCCCTATGAGTTCGAGACGCGCGCGCTGCACGACTCCGAAGAACCGCAGATGCTCGGCGGCGGACTCGGCAGCTTCGCGCCCGGGCAGTGGAGCGACGACACCGACATGGCGATGGCCATCCTCGACGTCATCGCCTCCGGAACAGACCTGGGCTCGCCCGCGGGTCAAGACGCGGTAGCGGCCAACTTCCTGCAGTGGTACGCATCCGTCCCCGCCGACGTCGGAAGTCAGACCAGCGCAGTCCTCGGCGCAACGCGCCGACGCCTGGACGTCGATCCCGACGCCGCACCGGGCACCGCCATGCGCGAGGAATCGTTGGCTTACACGGCGAGAAGTCCCCGCTCGGCAGGCAACGGCGCGCTCATGCGCACCGGGCCGGTGGCGCTGGCATACCTCGACGACCGCGAGGCTCTGGCCGAAACAGCAAGGGCTACCGCAGGTCTGACACACGCCGGTGACCTCGCAGGCGATTCCTGCGTCCTGTGGTGCGAAGCGATCCGCGTCGCCGTCGTCGAGCAGCGACTCGACGTCACCGCCGGACTCGACCTCCTACCCCGTGATCGGGTCGACCAATGGTCGACGTGGCTCGACGACGCCGCCACACAAGACCCAAAGATGTTCAACCCCAACGGTTTCACCGTCAGCGCGCTGCAGGCGGCCACCTCGTCGATCCTGCACACCCTCACACCCGACGTCCAACCGCACGAACACATCCGGGACGCACTGTTCACCGCTATCCGGATCGGCAACGATACAGACACCGTTGCCGCCATCGCCGGGGCACTGCTCGGTGCACGATGGGGCGCCGACGCTATCGCCGACGAGTGGCGTCAAGCGGTGCACGGCTGGTCGCCTTCGGAGCCGGTCACCGGGGAGCATGCTGCGCGACGCGTCGTCGAGCGGTAACGCTTGGCCGACCATCGCGCTGGGGTTGGCCAAAGAACGCGCGTGGCAAGTAGGCGTTATCGAACAGCGGCAGCGTTCAGCGGAACGCCGTCACCGACGACTCGCGCACCCGGATGCGCCAATGCTGGGTCATTCGAGTAAGTGATCCGAGACCTCCATCCCGGTTCCGGTCATCGGCTCCGCCCGATAGCATCCATCCTGCGAATGAGGGGGACACCCAGAATCTCGAGGTCATTCCCGACGACGTGATTCATGTAAGCCAAAAGAGTATTTCAACCTGACATCACCGGAGGCTACCACGGGTATCCCTAAGAGGGTAGTCAGGAGGTACCGCCCTGAATACTCCGTGATCTTCGCGATCGTGGAGAACTCACAAATAGTAGGTCGAATAGGCTGGTGATGGGTAAATGAGTTCAAGAACAACTCTCATGAAACTGAGATTCGGCGCTGATGGCCTCCGCCACCCTGGAGGCGTATGGCCCGACTGGTACGAAGGTCTGAAACTCGTTGGCACGAATCCCGCGACGGGGGAAGAGATAACGTTCTTCAAGGGAAATTGGGAACTCGAGGGAATTCTCGAATGGCTCAAGCAGAGTGAAGAACAGATCCGCAATGATGACCCGGTGATACCCCAACTGCCGAACGAAACACTCGGCCAAACACTCGCACGCTCCTACGACCTTGTTACTGATGATCTTCCCCAAGATGTCTTCGATCTCGCGATTACAGAAGTCAGCCGCTACAACATCACACACAACATCAGCGCCGGCGCCTCTGGGATGGCAGACTTTCCCGGCCTGTTGATCGGCCGCTCCGAGGAAGGTTACGAGATCTGCAACTGGATTCAAGACATCGAGCACGACACAGCTTGGCGATACTTCTTCGACGTCGACGACTTCTACCGCAACGTACCCGTCGAAAACGAACAGTGAGAAGAGACAGCGTGGCAGAGCCAAAAACCGTTCAACTACGACTACAAAAGTCCGACCAGGGACAACTACGACTCATCGGGTACGCCGATGCACCCAATACCGAGAACATCTTTATTTCTGGAAGATACGAACTGGGACCGATGCTCGCCTGGCTGCGAGAGCATGAGTCTGCGATTCGGTTCGAAATCACCCCGATCACCCGGGCACCGGGTGACACGCTCGGCCAAACAGTCGCTCGAGCACGCAACGCCGTCACCGACGACCTGCCCACCGACATCATCAATCTCGCCAACAAATCGATCGCACTCTACAACAGAAGCCACAACATTGCGTTCGGCGCTCCCGGCACCGACATCACTCAGCTTCTCTTAGGCAGAGGAAACGACGAACACGAAATCTCCAACTACATCAACGACGTCGAGCACGACGAGGCCTGGCGGTACCTCTTCGATCCCGATGACTTCTTCAGCAACCTCCCAACCGAATGCTGAAACCAGCATCCGCGGCGTTCGGCCAGGTCGACGACCTCACCGCCACAGGAGCACTCGCACATCGCGACGCTGACCGCGCAGACGATCGACGATGAGCCAGACAAGTCGCCCAAGCTATCTGACAACGCTGGAGGCTGTCACCGCGACCCGGCCGACACGCCATAGGATGTACCCGCGCAGATGCTGAAGAGTTCCGAGAGCGTGGCGATATAGCTAACGCCGAATTCAACAAACTACGAAAAAGGGAAATGAGCACACCGACGGCGATACTTCTACGTCTCGAGTTGAGAGACGACGTCACACTGTCCCTATTTGCATATCCTGAAGGCACCATGCAAGAGCATGTCTTATTTCAGGGCGAGTACGACCCCAAGTTGATGCTCGAATGGCTGCGCGAATGCGAATCAAAGATCCGTCACCAGGAGCCGCTGATTTCCCAGACCGCAGGTGAGACAATCGGGCAGACGTTAGCCCGATCCTATGATGCCGTGTCGGATGATCTAACCATGGACGTCATCGATATTGCCAGCGAAGCCCTTTACCAATACAACTATCACCACAACGTAGTATTCGGTGCCCCCGGAATGAAGATACCGAGGCTGCTGCTCGGCAAAGGATCAAACGGTCATGAAATCTGCAACTGGATCGACGATCTCGGCCACGACACCGCATGGCGGTATCTCTTCGACCCAGATGACTTCTTCAGCAACCTACCGGCCGGATGATGAGCAATACACTCACGGACTTTTCGAGGCAGTATTCGTCCGGCGTAGCCAACTTGATCTAGGAAAGTAGAATGAGCGAACCTATTCGGAAGGTCAAGCTCCGATTTGAGACCGGCCCCCGACATAAGGGCGAAGGCAGCCATTGTGATTGGTACGAAGACCTCGCACTGATCGGGATACCGGAGGATGGTTCCAAAAATGTTGTCTTCTTTAAGGGCAACTGGGAATTGGCGGGGATTCTCGATTGGCTCCACGAACGTGAACGCAACATCCGCCAGAACCCTCCACCCATCACTCAAGCCTCGGGCGAGACTCTTGGACAGACGTTGGCTCGAGCGTACGACGCCGTCACCGATGACCTCCCAGGCGATGTATTTGACCTAGCAATCGCTTCGGTGTCTGCTTACAACCAAACCCACAACATCGCAATCGGCGCGGTTGGCATGGCAGACTTTCCCGACATCATCATCGGACGATCAGGTAGCGGACATGAGATCGCCAACTGGATCGACGACATCGAGCACGACACGGCCTGGCGATACCTCTTCGACGTCGACGACTTCTACCGCGACCTACCCGTCGAGGACGAGCAATGAGAAGAGACAGCGGCGCAGAGCCGACAACCGTTCGACTACGACTGCAAACACCGAGAGGCTAACCCAGTGGCAACTGCGTCCGCCAAGATCGAGCTCGTTCGGCGGTTGGCTGACCAATTCCGTTCTGTCAGAGGGGTATTTGATGACTACGCTGCAGACTTCACTGCCGACGGTCTTGCTATCCCCGATCAGCTCATCCTCGCGGACGTAGCGAACTGGGTCAGCACCCACATCGAAGATTCAGGTGAGGCCGTCGCGATCCTTGACTTCCTCGACGGCCGCTACCCTCAGGAGCACATCGACGTGAAGGGCCTCATCGCGGTCGGCTTTGTCGAGAGCCTCGCGAGAAGTTGGGAGCCACACGGTCCACAAGTGCGCGCTGCGTCGGGCCCCTACCTTCGACGCCTACTCGACATCCTCGAATCACAGGGTGCGATCTTCGCCAAGGACCTCGAATGAGAACAGCGAGTCCGCACCCATGACCATCGGACCGCTCCCCGAGTGGGCAGACAAGCGACTCATCGTGCGGCTCAACAGCTCCGACGAGCTATACGTCATCGACGGCAACGCACATACCTATCGTGGACGCGTCGAGCTCTACAACTTGGACGAGGGGTACGGGATCGCCGTATTCCCTCGCGAGATCGTCGCCACTACCGACTACGCACATGGCTGGCTCGGGGGCTTTCTCAGTGGTAACGAGCCCGCACTGCCGGACTCGGCTGCAGTCGCCGACCTGCGCGGTTCCCGCGAACTCGAGTACTTCCACACCCACCAACGCGAACTCCGGTCGTCGAACCGCGGCCTGTACTGGGTACGCGCGCGCAGCGAAAATAGCAGCGGCACAACCGTGAACGACATCTACAGGTCACTCTCGGAAGTGTTCGTGGCGTTCCAGCGCGTTGACGTGCTCGGCATCGCCGAATGGTCGCCGATCGCCAGGTTCTACGACGAGGGCCAGCCGATCGACCTGACTGAACCAGCCGAAATCCACGACGCCTTCGCCTGGGTTAACCCCGGATATGCAATGAGCGACAACGCAACCGCCGCTCGCACTCTTCGCGTGATCAACTGCGATCAGTCTCGACTTCCGAGCGGAGCCGTCGAAGTCGTCATCAGCATTCAGACTCTGCGCGGGATCGTCGACGCCGTGGAGGTGACGGTCAACCTCGAAGAGCCTGCGTTTGAGAACGGCACATCCTCTGGCCAAATTGAATCGCTTCTCGCGACGATCTTCGAAAGCCTCGTCACCACAGTAGATCCCGACACTGCCACCGCCTCGACGTGGACCGCCGTCGACGCTACAGACGTCTACCCTCCCGATCCCCACAGCAACCGAGAGCTGGACACGCCGGTCACACCCGGCTGGCTGACCTACGTCGTCGACCGTCTTCACTTCCCTGCCGCCGACATCAGCGGCACCACAATCAGGTCTGCGCCCTGGCACGCCGGGGTTCTGCTCACCGCCACACCTCGGCTCGACGACTTCACTCTTAATGCAGCGGAACGTGTCGCGGCGGCGCTGGGGTACCAAACGGACGAAGGCGACGCTCACTAGCCCGGATGCACAGCCCTCCTCGCCGAACGATCCGCCGGTCGCGTCAGTCCCAGATTCTCCCGAAGCGTCGTCCCGCGATACTCCCCGCTGAACAACCCGCGCGGTCGAAGAAGCGGCACCAGATGTAGACCTCCTCCTCGAAGACACCGCCCCTCGGCTCACGAGGACGACGAGTCTCGGCGCCGACTCTACCTGGTGGGAGGGCACGACCACAGCACGCGTGGCGATTCGTTGACGTCGGAGCCGACGGCTACTCTCCTATAGATGATCGCGAGTACCCAAACGCCGCTACCGCCGGTCGCTAGCCCTATGATCGTAGATCTTTTCGCAGGTCCAGGCGGTCTCGATGTCGCAGCGCACTGGCTCGGCGTGCCGTCCATCGGGATCGAGTTCGACGAATCAGCAGTCGCTACGCGGAGAGCGGCCCGCCTCTGTTCCATCTTGTCGGACGTCAGAAATTGGAGTCCAACCGATTTCACTACCCAAGTCAACGTCCTGGCTGGCGGTCCCCCTTGTCAGACTTACACAGTGGCCGGCAACGGGCACGGGCGTCGGGCACTCGCTGAAGTCATCGGGCTGATTGACAAGCTCGGTAAGGGCTCGATCGATGAAGTGCTCCGCGAAGTCGACTCCCATACCGACCCGCGAACGGGATTAGTATTGCAGCCCCTAATATGGGCCCTTCGCGCGCTGGACGCGAATCGCCCGTTCGAAGCAATTTTGCTCGAACAAGTTCCGGCCGTGCAACCGATCTGGGATGCGATGGCAAACGTGCTGCAGAAAATGAATTATGGTACCGACGTGGGCATCCTCTCCACAGAGGAGTACGGGGTGCCACAAACCCGGAGACGAGCAGTGTTGATTGCACGACTCGAGGTTTGCAATGGAGATGTCAAACTGCCATCGCCAACCCATCAGAAGTACATAAACAATGCGTTCGATGCACCCCCCGCAATTGACAACGAAAGCAAGCTCCCGAAGTGGATCTCGATGGGCGAGACTCTCGGGATAGAGTCCCCTTTCTATGTCGAATCCAATTATGGGAGCGGAGGCGATCCCAAGAACCGAAGCAAGAGACTCCACAACCGTCCTGCTTTCACCGTCACGAGCAAGGCAACCCGCAACAAGATCATTATCGACGGCGAATACTATCAAAGGTTCGGCGTAGCCGAGGCAGGACGCTTGCAGACTTTTCCCGACGGATATCCATGGAGAGGCAGGGATGTTTCTCAGCAGATCGGTAATGCGATCCCCCCCAGGCTCGGCGCACACCTCCTCAACTCACTGCTAGGAATGAATACTGTTCTCAAGGAAGCGTTTTTTGAGAGACATCGCGCATCCTGGGCAGGCCCAAGCGAGGCAGACCACAGGCTGGTGCGCAATGCAATCGCTTGCGCACCAGCCCGAGAAGGTTCGGGAATGACAATCATCGGAGATCCAGGACGAGTGTCGGTTTCGCACAGCGACAGAACAGACCATGAGAATTCGGCGCCATCCGTACGTCCAGATTAAGGAAAGCCGAGCAGACGTCACGGAGTCGATCATGCTGCTCGCTCGCCGCGCCGCCAGTGAGTGTGCTGCTCAACTGCGCAGACCGCAGTCAGCAGGACGGTGGTACAACTCGCTTAGCCCAATTGGGCGAATATGTCAGAGGCAATGGATAGGTTGTCATTGTTACGGTACCTGGGGGCTTGGCGCGACCGCCCGACTCAGGTCACCGGAGCATCGAGCGGCCGGAAGGCCGTCCTGAACGGTGATCGAGTGTGGGCTCCGACCCCGGTGCGGGTCAGGAGCGATAGTAGGAGTTGAGTCTTACAGTGACGTTTGCTAGTGAGTTGTGGGTTCCGGACCCCGAACTGGTATCAGAGGTTGAAGCCCAGTTCGGTCGGGCGATCGACTCCTACCGAATACAGCCCAACCTCATCGTGGAGCACGCCAATCTGGAGGAGTCCATTCGGACTGGCGGCTACGCGAATCGGACGCTCCTCGAGCTCGTGCAGAACGCCGCCGACGCCATCGTCGGTGCAGACGACAACACTCAGTCCGCAGGCCGCGTGGACATCGTCCTCGACACGGAGAATGAAGTCCTGTACTGCGCCAACGCCGGGCGACCCTTCTCGCGCAACGGGCTCACGGCCATCTCGATGGCATACGTGAGTGCGAAGCGCGGCGACGAAATAGGTCGATTCGGCCTGGGATTCAAATCGGTCCTGGCAGTCTCGGATGCACCCCAGGTTTTCAGCCGGTCTGTCGCTATCGAGTTCAACACGCAGGAAGCGCGCGAAGCACTGCGCACGGCGAACCCAACTAACGGCAAGCTACCCATTCTGCGGACAGCTACGATGGCAAACACCGAAGAAGCGGTTGCCGGCGACCCGATTTTGGCAGATCTATGTGGGTGGGCGACGACCGTGGTCCGGCTTCCCGGCGCCAAGAATCTGAAGCGTCTGCGAGACGAAATCGAGGGCTTCAGGTCAGAATTCCTCCTTTTCGTGCAGGCCGTTCGAGAAGTGCGGTTGCGGGTGGTCGGCGATCAGCCGTACGAGGCCCGCCACATTTCGCGCGAACTCGGTGACGGAAGATTCGGCCTCGAGCTGAAGGATCACGCTCCCGAAGAGTGGATCGTTGAGAGCCGTATGCACGCGCCATCTTCTGAAGCTCGACGTCAAGTCGGCGAAGCGGTATCACGCTCGGAGGTTAAGGTCACTGTCGCAGTCCCAGCCAATCAGCGGGACCTCAAACGAGGGCAATTCTGGTCGTACTTTCCATTGCAGGATGAGACTTCTGCGTCTGCGCTCTTCAACGCTCCGTGGAGCGTGAACGACGATCGCACGACATTGCTGAGAAACGATTACAACCGCGAGATTCTGCGAACTGTCGCGGAAATGTTCGTCGAAATCATGCCAAGTCTGAGCACACGCAAGGATCCCGCGGCGCATCTGGACTTCATGCCTGCCCGAGGCCGGGAGACACTCAGTTTTGGTGACGAGCTGCTCACCGTCCACATTCCGGAGGTCGCTGCTGGGTTCGACCTGATCCCTGATGCCACCGGCAACCTTCGAGGCGGTCAAGAACTGCTCCCGCTAGATTTCGCAATCGTTTTTGACAAGGACATCCACCAGGCTTGGATTCAGTCCCCCAACACAGGGGACGACGTCCCGCATTGGCTGTGCTACCAGACGTCAACTCGATCAACACGTCTACGAGACCTCTACCTCCTTGCCCACAGCTCCGGGGTGGATACCCGAGATTCGAAAACCCTCCTTGCCAACCTTCCTAAGCGAGGGCTTCTGACCTGGTTACGTGAATGGGCAGAGGGCGACGACCCTGTCTCTGCAGCGAACGCACTGAAGACCGTCGCGAGCCATTTGAGTTTGCCAAACATCAGGGAAGCAAAGGTCATCCCAACCACAGGCGGCATACGAGCGCTAGCGGACAATCGACTCGTCTTCCTGCACAGCGAATCGGATCTAGAAATCGAGGACGCGGTCTTCGTCAATCCGAAGTTTCTAGGTCAGCCCGGCGTCGAGAAGATCCTCCAGGAGCAACATTTCCGCGATTTGGACCCAGAGGCCATCCTCACTGCTCGCCTTGCAAAATTGGACAGCGATCCGGCCGCTGACGACCTGACCAGGGTTTGGGACTCGACGGTCGACCTACCCTCGCGAGTCGCCGTGCGGATCATGCGGGCGTCGAATGCACCGATTAAGGTGCCCACGCTCGACGGGGGGTGGGCGTGGCCTCAGCAGGTTCTCGACCTTGACACGCCACTGAATGAGCAGTTCGCTCAACAATTGCTCGATCGGCGTCGTTGCGAGGCCGATGTCGCACGGCAACTGGGCGTCGTACGCGAACCGATCAAGGCCTACCCAGTCGAGGATGAGCCCTACTTCGGCGAGTACCAGCAGTGGGTGTTGGACAATCTCAACCGCAAGCGCGGACCTGGCGAAAGGCCGATTGACACCGTCGAATTCAATCGGGCTGACGGGCCCGGCCCTTTCTCCGTTCTGTTCCTCCTTCGCGACGCAGGTGCTCCACCAGCTGCACGTGAATCGTGGACCTCCGCTCTTCTATCGCATGGCGACGAACAATGGACCTGCGAAGACCTAGGAAGCGGTAACACCTACGGTGTCGACTCACCTGCGTTATGGGCAATCCGAACTGCAGGCTTGGTGAACTCCAGTCGCGGCCCCCGGGAACCCGCAGGTGTGGTTGCGCCATCGCTTGTGCAATATGAGGGCCTGCTACCGCTGTTCCGCGGAGCGCGGCAAGCCGCCACGGTCCTCAAGCTCACAGACGAACTCGACAAGGTCCCGCGCGAACTGATGCGGGAAATGCTGGAGGGGAAGATCTTCCCCTCCGCTATCAAAAACGACGTCCTCGTCGAGTTCGTCATAGCAGCGACGAAAGCCGGGTTCAACGGTGCAAAGCCTGCAACCATACCCGCGCGTGTTGCGAAAACAATCGAGCCAGTGCCCCCTTCTGCGGTGTATCTCGCTACGAATGATGAGCAGGAGACCTTCCTTTTAACTCGGCAACGTCCTTTTCTTCGCACCAGCAGCGAATATCTTGATGAGCTGACCAACGCAGTCGGCTGTCGTCGGTTCGAGGACAGTTTTGCGTTCTCGGAGATCATTGAAGGCCGACAGAGCAGCGAACCGATACTGGACACCTACCCTGGGCTTCGAAACGCTCTCGGCTCCAACAAGCTGAACGGCGCAAAGATTGCTCGCGCCTTGACAATCGCCAAACGCGTTACTACCGAAGACGGAGTCGAGGACAAACCGGAGAACTGGTATCTCGACGGCAGCGAACTAGTCGTCAGTGATAGCGCTGACGAAAAGCAAACTTTGAAGCTAATCAATGAAGCATTCGAGCTAGGCCTCGACAATGCGAGTCTCAACTCCGTAATTGTGGCCGGGATCAATTACAAGCTCGAGGACCTTCGGGTCCAAGCGAAGGCGGTTGACTCAGATTCCGAGCGGCTTGAGCTTTACATCGGGCCAGACGACCTGCGCGACGCGCTTCCGACGGGCCTCTGGTCAGCGCTCGAAGCCCAGGGAATCGTGAACGACAGGACATCGGTCGCCGACTTATTCTTGGTCGTTTATGGTTCTGACTCACTCAAGATCCTCGCAGAGCGCTTCCGCGAAATCGGGTTCTCTGACGTCCCGACTGCATGGGCAGGTATGTCCGCAGCAATTACGTGGGTTCGCAAAATGGGATTCGCGGCAGAATATGCGGGCCAGAGATCGCAGCCCCGCCCCCACGAGTACGTGGTACCAGGTGCGGTGAAGCTCAGCGACCTTCACACCTTTCAGAAGAAAATAAGCGAGAAGCTTCGCGTTGTACTGACACAACCGTCAGAGAACGGGCCAGCGCAAAAGGGAATGGTTGAACTCCCGACGGGTGCTGGCAAGACGCGTGTGGCGACACAAACGGTACTGCGACTCTTCGTCGACGATGTGCTCAACGGACCCGTGCTATGGATCGCGCAATCCATTGAGCTATGTGAACAGGCGGTTCAGACGTTTGAGACTGTCTGGCGCTACCTCGGAGACGAACAACCACTGACGATCGGACGCCTCTGGCAGAACAACAAGGTCCACGAGCCGGACACTAAATTCAGTGTGATTGTCGCGACCGACGCCAAGCTCGAGGCCATTATGAACGACCCTGAATACCAGTGGTTGGCGACGCCTGCGGCGATATTTGTCGACGAGGCCCACCGCGCCGGCGGGTCGACTCGTTACACACAAATCCTTCGATGGCTCGGGGTCGACGGACGCAGCTTCGAGAGGCCTCTCGTCGGGTTGTCCGCCACCCCGTTCAAAGGTGGAGCAGGCGATACTGAGGCGACAAAGCAACTCGCGGCACGTTTCGGCCGAAACCGCCTCACCGCCTTCGAAACCGACGCATACAAGCAGCTGGTCAGTCTCGGTGTCCTGGCCAGCGTCAAGCACGAAATTCTTCCGGGTGTCGACGTACCCCTCAGCGCCGTCGAGCAGAAAGACATTCGCACTTCTAAAGTCATCGACCGCGGCCTGTACGAGCGTCTCGGCCGTGACGAGACTCGGATGAAGATCCTCGTCGAACACATCATGGCCCTCATCAATCGGCACCCAGAGTGGCCCGTCCTTGTCTTCACGCCCAGCGTTCTGTCAGCACAAGTGCTTGCCGCGTCACTGAGCTACCGAGGGGTGAAGGCCGACTCTGTCAGCGGGCAGACTGGCCGCCAGCAGCGTCGAGAAGTGATCAATCGATTCCAAAGAGGCGAGATCAAGGTGTTGGCAAACTGCGATCTACTCATTCAGGGCTTCGACGCCCCGGGTGTGCGCGCACTTTACATCGCTCGGCCGACCTTCAGTCCTAGCGCATACATTCAGATGGCCGGACGCGGCTTGCGCGGCTGGAAGAACGGCGGCAAAGAAGAATGCACGATCGTTGACGTCGCCGACAACTGGGGAGCTATGAACGACTTTCTCGGCTACCGCGACTACACCGAACTGTGGGATCAGCAACAGGGGAAGATCAGCGCGCAAGAAGGACATGGGGAGTGATCCTCGTACCCGCTCTGGCGGACATCGAACGCCGCGCCACGAGCAACGCCGAGCGCACGGTCGCTCGGCTCCTTCGTGACATCACCACCGACGCTGACGCACTTGCATTCCACTCTGTCGACTTACGCTCACACAAGTACAAGCAGCAGGCGGAAGCTGACTTCATCGTCCTGTGGAAGGGCGTCGTCGTGGTGATTGAAGTCAAGGGTGGCGGCGTGCGCAAGCACGATGGCCTTTGGTATTCGGTTGACCGACGAGGTGATTGGCACAAGCTGACCAGTTCCCCGATGGAACAGGCGAGATCCGCTGCGTACGCGCTGCGCGACATTCTCCACGAGGAGGGTATGGGCTGGTTTGCGCATGAGGCCGTCGTAGTCACCCCTGACATCGACTCCCCTCCCAATGCTGTTGGCTGGCTTCCCAGTCACTGGCTCGCACGGGAGGACATGAGTCCCGTAGACCTTGAAACAGCGTTGAACCGCGTGGTCGGAAACACCAGGACTGCCCCAAACGGCGTAAAGCGCGCGCGCACAAAGGATCTCCGCGTTCGCCTGTTTGGTGAGTTCACACGGATGCCGGTGATCGATGCGCAGCGCGGCGCCGTAATCGAGGACCAGAACCGAGCGACGGCAGGTCAAGCACGGGTATTGGCGGCGCTCGCCCGGAATCCCCGCGTGCTCGTCTATGGTGGCGCCGGCACCGGCAAATCCCTTGTGCTGGTTGAAGCAGCCAAGCAGGAGGCCGACCAGGGTAGATCGGTCCTCATCACCTTCCGGTCGCCGGCACTTACCGAGTTCTTCGGTCCGCACGTGCACAATCGCGGCATCGACGTGATCCCGTTCGATGAGCTCCCTGGCGACAAGACCTACGATGCTGTGCTCGTTGACGAAGCACAGGACATGATGACCGCTGATTCTATGGACCGCATAGATGCTGTGATCGTTGGCGGGCGTGCCCGAGGCAGATGGCGAATGTTCCTCGACCCGAACAACCAAGCACACATCGACGGCGAGTACGACACGGAGGTCGCTGAGCTTATCGCCGCCGAGGCGATTGCCGTAGACCTGGATCTGAACGTTCGCAATACCCAGGCCATCGTCCATGTCGTCCAGGAATATCTCGGTGCAGACGTCGGAGATCCGGGAATCGTACACGGGGAAAAGGTGCAGTGGCACAATGCGAATGGCGCCAACAGCGGCGTCGTCGAGGCCGACCTGATCGCGCAGCAACTCCTCGCCGATGGTGCGCACCGCGAAGAAGTTTGGCTTATCTGCACGAACTCGACCACCCGACCGTCTACAAGTCCCGGCGGTTTCATAGTCACCAGCCCGAAGTACGCCAAAGGCCTCGAGGCAGAGTACGTCATCGTGTTCGATCTGCCAGAGATCTACGATGCAGCCGGTACCGCAGCGTTTTACGTGGCGGTCACGCGCGCGCGTGTATCACTGCACATCATCACGTCGAAGACCGACAAGCAAAGACTCCAACAACTCTTGAAGAAGCGTGTGATGGCGAAGTGAAACTAACCCATTCTCAGCGCTCTGCGCTGAACCACCTACGTAAAGCCTACGTCGGCCCCGAGGGTGGCCCCGACGAGATAGTCACAAATATGCCGAACCGGCAATACGCTGTGGGGATGCTGTTCCCACAGGGCACAGTTGATAGGTCTGAGATCGAGGAGCTTTCAAAAACAGGAGCCCCTGAAGGCGATGCCGAAGTTGAGACTGTGGGTGAAGTCGAAGATAGAGGTGCCGCTGTCCCAATTCCCGAAGAATGGCGTCCGTCCTCGGTCGCCATCTCCTTCGTTACCGACCGACCCACCGTCACAGTTGATCTCACCGGTGGCACTTACCAGCCCATCGAGGGCGATGGTCCGCCAAGTTGGCGGCGCAGGCCATTTGAGTTCACCCAGCTTCAGTTGCTTCGCGCCGCAGCTCCTTACCCATTGACCGCAAACGACGTCGCCATTGAGGTCGGGTCGAGGTGGCGCGAATACGGCGCCTTCTTCCTGGCAACAGTTTTTGTTCGTGTTCTTGATACGTCCAACGACAACGACCGGCTAGATATCGCAGGAATGCTTTACCAGGTCGCGCTCAGCGTCATGCCCGCAGAGGGTGGACGATTTCTCGAATATGACCCGGCTCGGGCGTTCGACCTGGACGAGGAGTCCGCTGAGCTCAGATTGCGCTTCCGCGGGAGGAAGGTCTACGCAGTTGGGCACGGCATGGCTGCCGACTGGACTGTTGATGAGGACAGTGCCTGCTCCCAGATTCGACTGGATGCCGTGCCCTCGTTCGTTGTACCCGCCGTCGAGACAATCGCGTTCGACCCCGATACACCAGAGAGCGGGGCACTGAGTCTCGCCCATTTGGCAACTATGGACTCTGACACCGAAACCGTGCTCGCCTCGTTGGACGCCTTCGCTGGGGCTTTCGCGGATTGGGTCGCCGAGCAGAAAGAACGAGTCGCCGGGTTCGGCGAAGACGCAGAGGTTGCGCGTCGAATAGTGGACCGGTCAGTCAAGGCCGCTGAACGAATGGACGAGACGATCTGCCTTCTGCGGCAGCCAGACGCAGGCCAAGTGAGGACGGCATTCGCGCTCGGCATGACCTCAATGCGTCTGCAGATGGCGCAAGCGCAAACCAACCAGGGCAAGCCAACTGAAGAGCCGCGGTGGCGGCCATTCCAACTCGGTTTCCTGCTCGTCGCACTCAGCTCAACGGTGGACGAGAGTCACCGAGATCGCGATCTTGTTGACCTGATCTGGTTCCCAACCGGCGGCGGCAAGACCGAGGCCTACCTGGGCCTCGCTGCCATCGAAATATTCCGGCGACGTCTTGCGTACGGCACAGCCGGCGGTGGCACAGCAGTCATCACTCGGTACACACTTCGCTTGCTTACTGCTCAACAGTTCCAACGAGCCGCCTCGCTCGTCTGCGCAATGGAACTGTTGCGTAGAACAGGCGAGTTCAGCGACCTTCGGGTTCGGAAAATGGCGCCGTTCAGCATCGGGCTCTGGGTCGGTAACGAGGCCACCCCAGCTACCCGAGGTGAGGCAAAGACAGCACTCGAACGCCTCCACAAAGCCGCTCGACCCGAAGAGGCAAACCAGTTCCAGATTGACAGCTGCCCGTGGTGCGGAACTGCACTGTTACCCAACGCGCGCTCCGACGACAAGTCGAAGTATGGGGTGCGTATCGTCGGACGAGACGTCGTTGTTCACTGCACAAACGTCACCTGCGAATTCAACGACGAGCTGCCCGTCTCGGTCATTGACGACCTAATCTATGAGCAGCCACCCACGATTCTCCTCGCCACGGTCGACAAATTCGCGCGTCTCCAATTCAAAACAGAGGCAGGCAAGCTCCTGGGACTCGGGACCGCATACAGACAGCCGTCGCTGATCATCCAGGACGAACTCCACCTACTCGCTGGACCACTCGGTACAACCGTCGCCGTATTCGACGCGGTGATCCAGTTGCTACTGAGCCGAGGCGGATCGACACCAAAGATTGTCGCCTCGACCGCGACAATCCGTGCGTCCGATGAGCAGGTGCAAGGACTCTATGGCCGCAAGGTTGCGCTCTACCCGCCCTCGGGCCTTGACGACGACCGCACCTTCTTTTCCCAGCCCGTCGGCAGTGGAGAAGGTCGCCTCTACGTGGGTCTCATGCCACAGGCTCTGTCGCAGATGTCCGCTGTGGTGGCAGCGGCTTCGCCTCTCCTCGAACTTCCAGCGGTCCTCGGAGCGGACTCGGATGACGATTCGACTCGTGACGCGTACTGGACAGCGGTGATTTACCACAACAGCCTGCGCGAGTTGGGTCGGACCGGGACCCTGGTCGTCGATGACGTCAACGGCCGGCTAGAGCCTCGCGCAGAACGGCTCGACCTGCCTCTCCGCCGAGTGCGTGCTGACGAGGTGCTCGAGCTCACGAGTAGGAGAAGTCCGGAGGAACTCCCGAACGATCTGCGCGCGCTCAAACGCAGCGCGACTGACTCCGACAACGCAATCGACGTCGTCCTTTCCTCAAACATGCTGTCTGTGGGGATTGACATCCCAAGGCTCGCCCTGATGTTGGTGGTTGGTCAGCCAAAGACCACGGCCGAGTACATTCAAGCCACCAGCCGAGTCGGTCGAGGTAACGTCAACGGAATCGTCACGACCCTCTTCCGTTCGAACAGGGCACGCGACCGCTCACATTTCGAGACGTTCCGCGGCTACCACGAGGCTCTGTACCGCAGCGTCGAACCGACTAGCGTCACCCCCTGGTCGTTGGCATCTCGAGACCGATCCCTCGCGGGAGCGCTCGCTACGCTTGTGCGCCACAGCATCACGACAATGGCAGCGAACGATGCGGCCTTACAAATGCACCTCGACGATCCGCACATGATGAGACAGATCAAGACGCTCGTAGACGAGTTTGTGGCAATCGTGAGCCGCTCCGAGCCGAGCGAACGTGACGACACCGAAGCCGCACTATGGAGGCTTCTGCGCGACTGGGACGACCGAGCCCAACGCGCCCGCCAAGACGGCGTCGCACTCGTCTACGACGGCAAGAGCCGAGACGATGCCGCGCTCTACAAGCGCTTCGGCCAGTCGGGCGAGGGTTGGCTCGTCGGCGACTCCATGCGCTCGGTTGAACCGAATGTAGCCGTCGACGTGAAAGAACCATTCGAGGAAGGATCATCGCGTGCAACGGATAAAACATGACCTCAGGCTGTCCGAAACAGTCACACCCTTCGGCGTGGGGGCGATCGTCGACATACGCGGCGCATCCCTCATCGCCGCCGATACCTCGTGGTGGGACAAGAAATCTGCCAAAGAGGTCCATTGCGCCCGGCTCACGGACCGGCTCGGGCCCAGCATTCTTCTTGAAGCCCCAACTCACGCTGGCCGCGCCGGCAAAGACACCAACGGGTTGCTTTACTGGCGGTTCCCGGAATGGCGCTTCTGCGAACGCTGCACCCGGCTTTCTTGTTCAACGAGGAGAGACAAAGGCGCTTACGTCAACGCCTGCACTGAGTGCAAGGGTGCGCTCGTACCGATGCGATATGTAGCCATCTGCGAACGCGGCAGCCATATCCGAGATATTCCATGGTTTCAGTGGGCCCACCGCGGGCACGACAGCGGAATAACCGAAACCGTTCGCCATTGCCGCGCATATAAGGAGCTCCGTTTTTCGCGGTCTTCCGGCCACGGCGAGGGCCTCAAGTCCCTCCGCGTCACCTGTGGAGCGTGTAAACGGTCGCGGCCACTTTCAGACCTGGTCGGTTCCCAGTCACTCAGTCGTGACGGCATCCGGTGTCTGAATCGGCAGCCGTGGGAGACCGACAAGGTCGGCGAACCGTGTGAACACAATCTCGTAGCAGTGCAGCGAGGCGCCACCGGCAACTACATCGCAGAACGAATCTCTGCCCTCGACATCCCTGAGGAAACGCCTTACTCGGCCACAAAGGCCGAAAGGATTCGCGAACATATGTACTTCGAAAAGGTGGTCGCGGACAACGGCGGACCACAAGCGGAGATGGTCGCAGGGTGGATCGCCTCCGAGCTCGGCATCACCCCGGACGAAGTTCTGGCCGTTGCAGCGAGCGATGACGACCAGAACGACACCACCCTTCTCGATCTCAAAGACGGAGAGTGGGCGGCCTTCGTCAAGAAGATTGAGATTCCGGGCCGCGATCAGAGTGAGAGCGACTTCGTAGTCGATGGGTGGCGAATCGACCACCACGATGCGCCGCACCAGCGGCTTGCCGAAGTGATTGCAGGCCTTGGCCAGGTCAGGCGGGTCCGAGAGGTTCGTACGCTCAAGGGTTTCCGCCGTCACAATCCGGACGCTGCGTTAATTTCTGCCGATTTAGGGCTCGACGCAAACCGTCGGCCCGTCTATCCGGCTATCGAAATGTTCGGTGAGGGCATCTTCCTACGCTTCGACGAAGACCACCTGACGACATGGGAGAACCAACCAGCTGTCCGGGCTCGCGCCAGGCTCCTAATCGAGCGAAGAAACGACACTCCCTGGGCGCACCGACTCGATGTCCCCGAGCCCAGATTCGTTGCGCTCCACACGATTGCCCATCTACTTATCCGACGCCTCGCTTATGCAAGTGGATACTCGTCGGCCTCGCTCCAGGAGAGGATCTACGCCAGCTCAGACCGACCCGACCGGACTGCGGGAATTCTCATATACACAGCGGCAGGGGACGCGCAGGGAACACTCGGTGGCTTGGTCAGACTCGGCCACCCATCCAAGCTTGTACCTCTACTCATCGCGGCGCTGGACGACGCCGACTACTGCTCGAACGACCCGGTATGTATCGAAAGTGATCGCCAAGGCACGTCGAGCCTCAACCTGTCCGCGTGCCATGGCTGCTCCTTGGTCAGCGAAACATCGTGCGAGACCTCCAACCGGCTCCTCGACCGCCAGTTGGTGCTGGGTGGCGGCGATGTGCACGGCCTTCTCGAGGATGTACTTGAGTCGGCGCGTAGCACTGTCCGGACGAACTAGCCAAATCCCTGTGCGCTATCGACACGATCTCCCACTGGTAGCTTGAGCCCCAATCTGCATCTTGACCTGAGCGATGTCCCTAGCGACTGATTCTGGCGGCTGATGCTCCCAGTAGCGTCGAACAGTCCATCCCCGTCGCTCCAACTCGGCGTCGGTCCGGCGATCCCGCGCGATGTTCGCGTCGAGCTTCTGTGCCCACCACTGCTGATTGGCAATAGGGCGAGTTGCATGCTCAGGGCAGCCGTGCCAGAAGCATCCGTCGATGAAGATTGCGAGCTTCAGGCCACTCCAGGCGATGTCTGCTCGGGTGCGGAGGTCAGACTCGAGCTTGACGTCCGTACGGAATCGCAGGCCGCTTCGGTGGAGAATCTTCCGAACGGCGATCTCTGGCGCGGTGTCTCTGGATCGTTGCCGGCTCATTCTGGCGCTTACGGCGTTGGATGAGGCTGGTGGTCTCACCAAGGTTGCCTCCTTGCGCGGATACGTCATCAGATTGTCGCGCAAACCAACGCGCCACGGTTACCCGAAGCAATGAGCGGCGCTCGGTGGACGTTTCCGCGTGTCATCCGATCGGACCGATGATCCAATATGTCCGAGACGTCCGATACATTCAGTCCGACATCGCGCACGCTCGAGGGGATCACATGACCGACCATGAACTTCAGCAGGTACCCGTCTGGACATTGGTCACAGAGCAAACAGACGTCCCCGACGTTTTGAGCGGAACCACCGAGCTGACGTCCGATCGGCTGGCCGGGCTGCGAGATGCACTGGCCACGCTGAGCGACGTGCCGCTGACGACGCTGGAGGCACATCACCTTCCTGAGGCCGTTGATCGTTCGGCGGGCATTCCCCTCGGTAGCCTGAGCCCGCTGGCGATGGAGCTATCAAGGCTGGTCAGTCGGACACCGAAAGTCTTCTCAGACGGAGGTGAAACGCTATATCGCATGGTGGTGCCGGCGAAGGTCGCGGCGCAGGTAACCGGGGGCATTGTCAAGCCGATGACGTCCAAAGCAATCTCCGGCGGCATCCACAGCGCGCTGACAAACGGCTCGAAGATCGCGGCGCAGGCGACGTTCGTGCCCGTTGCGGGCAAAGCCGCAGTCGCAGGCGCGGCCGGTGGATCAGCTGGCACTGCAGGGATGGCCGCCGCCGGAGCCGGCGCACTCACAGTTGCAGCGCCGCTCGTGCTCATGGCGGTAGCGGTTGGGATCAGCGCACACGCCGACCGTCAGCGGCAGCAAGCACTTGAGCGGATAACCAAGCTGCTCGAGAAGATCGACGCGAACATGCTTGCCGACGAACAGCACGGTCTGGAGGGCTGCGCGAGCTCAATCGCCAAGGCGACCGCAATCCTTCTCGACCGCGGTCAATTGGGGATCTCACTCGGCCTCGACACCGCCGCCCACACCATCGACACCGCAGTAGTGAAGGCCAGCTCACGAATCGCGAAGTGGGAGCACGCATTAAGCGATCTGGACGACGACCGCATCGAGTTCAGCCATCTCGTTAAGGCTATCCCGACGATCGCCGATTCCTCCGGGGAGTTCTACATTCACCTGCAGCTGGCACGGCTTGCCTTCTCCATGAAGCGGCGGATTTTGGTGCTTCAGGCGGTCGAGCACGCACAGATGGACGAAGGCAACTCGTTCGAACGCTTCATGCACAGCCTCGATGTAGAGCAGAAAGAAGTCGAGCGATTGGAAGACCGCTTGCGCGCAGCACTTCTACGCCTGTCGTCGATCCAGTTGGACCGCTCGCACGGAATCCGTGACGTCGTATTCTCGGCCGGCGAGGTCGACAAACTACTGAACACGTCGCGTCTCCTCCAGCGCCTCGGCGAGTCCGCGCAGCTTCCCTCGCAGCAGCCCGACGTGACAATCGACATCGCTCAGCACAAAGACGGTTCGCTCGTGGTCCTACCCGCTCGCGCCGCATAGCGCCGCTTTAGGCCTCCCGCCACAAAATCGGACACACCCCGCAGCCCCGCGCGGCCGACCCTGCATAATCGACACCGTGACCGGCGTCACGACGGCGCCCTGACCCCGCGGGCGCCACAGCCCGGCACGTGAGACACAGGAGCACCCATGCAGAGCACCATGCAAGACGCCCCGCTGCAGATCGCGCAGATCCTGCGCCACGGCAGCACGGTCCACGGCGACGCCGAGGTAGTGACCTGGACCGGAGACGGTTCGCGGCGTCGAACATATGCCGAGGTCGGACGACGCTGCGCACGGTTGGCGCACGCATTGCGCGGGCTCGGCGTCGACGGTGACCAGCGCGTCGCGACGTTCATGTGGAACAACGCCGAGCACCTCGAGGCCTACCTCGCCGTGCCCGCGATGGGTGCGGTGCTGCACACCCTCAACATCCGGCTCTTCCCCGAGCAGCTCATCCACGTGGCCAACCACGCCGAGGACCAGGTCATCATCGTCGACCCCTCACTGCTGCCGCTGCTCAACCCGCAATTGCCGCAGCTGACCACCGTCAAGCACGTCATCGTGACGGGCGAGTCCACCGACGGCGTCGACGCTCCCGACGGCGTGCAGGTGCACGCGTACGAAGCGCTGATCGCCGAGCAGTCCGTCGACTTCGACTGGCCTGAGGTCGACGAGCGTTCGGCCGCCGCGATGTGTTACACCTCCGGCACCACCGGCGACCCGAAAGGTGTTGCCTACAGCCATCGTTCGATCTACCTGCACTCCATGCAGGTCTGCATGACGGATGGTCCTGCGCTCAAGCAGGGTGACCGCGCGCTCGCCGTCGTGCCGCAGTTCCACGCGATGTCGTGGGGTCTGCCGTATGCAGCGTTCATGATCGGAGCGTCGCTCATCATGCCCGACCGCTTCCTGCAGCCCGAACCGCTGGCCGCACTCATCGCTGCGGAGCAACCCACCACCGCGGCGGCTGTCCCGACCATCTGGCTCGGCCTGCACCAGTACCTCACGCAGCACCCGCAGGACATCTCCTCACTGCGCGACGTGCTCATCGGCGGATCGGCTGTACCGCCATCGTTGATGCACACCTTCGAGGATGAACACAACGTCGAGGTACTCCACGCCTGGGGCATGACCGAAACGTCGCCTCTCGGCTCCGTCGCCCGACCACCCGCGGGCACCGAAGGCGACGAGCGGTGGCACTACCGCTACACGCAGGGCCGGTTCCCGGCGTCGGTGGAAGCGCGACTCATCGGCGACAACGGCGAAACACTCCCCCACGACGGCAAGACCGTCGGCGAACTCGAGGTCCGCGGACCGTGGATCACCGGCGCCTACTACGGCGTCGACGCCGCCGACAAGTTCGACGACGGCTGGCTGCGCACCGGCGACGTCGGCTCGATCACCCCCGACGGCTACCTCACGCTGACCGACCGCACCAAGGACATCATCAAGTCCGGTGGCGAGTGGATCTCGTCGGTCGACCTCGAAAACGCCGTCATGGGCCATCCCGACGTACTCGAAGCCGCCGTCATCGGCGTACCCGACCCCAAGTGGGACGAGCGGCCCCTCGTCGCCGTCGTGCTGCGTGAGGATTCCGACGCGACACCAGAGACGTTGCGAGAGTTCTTGTCCGACAAGGTCGCAAAGTGGCAGCTCCCCGAGAACTGGACCATCATTCCCGAGGTTCCCAAGACCAGCGTCGGCAAGTTCGACAAGAAGCGCCTGCGCTCGACGTTCCACGACGGAGGACTCGACGTCACCCGGTTGTAGGTGACGCAAGTCCTCAGTCGCGGGGACGAGCTACGAGAAGAACTCGACCGAGCCCCAACCCCCACGATTCGGCTTCGACTTCGGAGCCTTCTTCTTCGGCTTGGGTTGGGGCTTGGCCTGGGGTTTCGGCTGAGCTTGGGGAGCGGGCTGCGCCTGCGGGGCGGGCTTCGGCGCTGATCGCGACCCGGTCTCACACGCGACACCGTCGCCATCGCGATCAAGTGCCGAGCGGTATCCGTCCTGGCCGCGGTAGATCGGCGCGACGCCCGCGTCACGTGCCGCCTGGCAATTCTTGTAGTACGCCACCGGCGTAGGCGCAGGAGCCGCCGACGCACCCGGGGCAAACCCGACCAACCCTGCGGCGACGCCTCCGGCAACCAGCCCGGCGATGGCCGAGTACTTCTTGTTCATCTCTCACCCAATCTCTCGATTATCGATCAGTGACAGTACTGGACGCCGACACCATCGTCGGCGGTCCCAGCGTCGGCCGAACAGACGAATCTTGCTGACGCACTGACCGATGTCGACTTCAGACGGGCAGTCCGACACTCAGTCCTCACCAAACGGAACCACGACGACCTTGCCCCGCAGCCGACCCGCCTCGGCCTCCTCGTGCACCTTGATCAACTCAGGTAGCGAAACCCGCTGCGCGATCTCAACTTTGAGATCCCCGGTGTCGACCAGGCCCACCAGTTCGGTGAGCACCGCGGCGCCGCGGCGTAGAAAGAAGGGCACGGACGCAGAGGAGTGACGCTGTGTCCCCCGATCGGACCAATCGATCCGGAATCGGACATGGCGTCGGTAGGCATGCGTACGTTTACCAGTATCTGACGTCGGGGGTCGTCACACACTATCCGTCGGAGGACTGATGAAGCACGTTCGCACACAGGGTCATCTCGCGCTCTGCGCACTTGTGGCCGCTGGAGTACTCGGCCTTACCGCATGCAGTGGTTCGAGCTCGGAACCAACAACGGCGACCACTACCACCACGACGGCAGAGGTGACCACGTCGCAACCCGCTGAGGTCACTGAAACAACAATGGCAACAACAACTCCGAAAGCTCCGGCGGCGGCACCGGCGACCACCGAACCCAAGGCAGCTGCCATGCCTAACGTCGTCTGCATGAACCTCCAGGAAGCACAGAACACCATCCAGGAAGCCGGCGTCTTCTACTCACGCAGCAAGGACGCGACGGGTCAGGGCCGCAGGCAGGTTGTCGACAGCAATTGGATCGTCGTCGCGCAGACTCCATCCGCGGGCGCGCCTGTCACAGAGGGAGAGGCCGTATTGTCCGCGGTCAAGATCGGTGAACCCAGCCCCTGCTGATCACACCGACTCACCCCGCACACCCCCGCCCGTCCACGGGAAGCGCGGTCTGCACGCCGTAGGCGATGCCCTGCGCGTACCTGGCGAGCCAACTCGATGGCAGGGGCGTCGACCCGCCCGCGCTGTCGAGTCCGAACTCGTTGTAGACCCAGGGCACGCGGTCGGACATCAGCGCGATCATCGGGATGTTGCCGGTCCATAGCGGTGCGCGACCACCAAAGTCATTGTTGGTCACCATGACTGGTAGTCCCTCGGCTCGGGTTCGAGCGTCTGCTATCGCCTGGCCGTAGCGCTGACTGGCAGCGGCAGTCGCCCCGCTGCGATATGTGATGCGCAGCGTCGTGCCATCGGCCGCGGTACCTTCGCGATACAGGCCGACGCGCTGCACGAACACCGCGTTGGCACCCGGGCTAGTATGGATACTGATCGCGACACGCGCGTGCGCCGCCACCGCACGGCCCACCCGCTGCCGATACGTGACACTCTCTGTCACAGAGGTTTTCAGCATGACAACGCGATACCCGCTCCGTTGCAAGCGTTCTCGTACCCGAGTCGCGACCGCGAATACGTCCGCATCCTCTGCGCCGTTGGGATAGTCGATCTGCGATGCGCCGGTCACCGGGTCGAAGCCGTCGATACGCACCGGGTTGTGTCCGGGGTCGAGCGCGACCACGACCTGAGGACACGTCGCCTTCGACGACGCCGCCGCGGTCGTCAACACCGCTGTCGTCAACGCCGCTGAGGAGCGGTCCGGAGCAGCACTCTGCGTCGCGCAACCACCGAGGCAGCACGCGAGAACCACGACCCCCACCCGCCTCAGAGCCCTCCGCGCTTGTTCTCGCATCATCCGATGATCGCAGACTGAACGCTGCATCGACCTCACCTCACTACACTCGACCCCGTGCCCACGGACCCCTTGACGCTCGGCCAGCAGCTGGTCGCGGTGCTCGAGGGTGGGCGGCGGACATCCACGTACAAGCTCGCCGTGATGGTCGCGCTCCTCGACCTCGCCGTCGAATCCGTCCCCGATGATCCCGCCGCGGAAGTCCCGATCGACCTCGACGAGCTGACCGACCGCGTCATGGCTCAGTACTGGACCCAACTACGCCCGCTCAGCGAGAAAGGCCATGTGGTCCTGCGGCAGTCGCGGGACGGACGTGGCGTGGTCTTCGCTGCACTTGCCGACCTACGCGAACAGTGCAGCACCCCGAGCCTGCGCGAAATGCCCATCGAGAGCGCGAAACTTGCTGCGCCTGCGGCCTATTCGAAAACGCACGAAGCGGTCAAGAAGAACCTCGTGCGCTACCCCCTCCACCTCCTCCAACAAGTCGGCACCGGCCCACACGAGTGTTTCCTCTACGACGACTCGTGGATGGGCACCGATTCGACGCGAGTCATGGCCGAGCACGGCAACCGACTCGTTCTCTTCGGCGGCGTGTGCCACACCCTCGCACGGCTGGCACCGCTGGTGAAACCGGCCTTCCAGCTCGCCTGGGTCGACGACGTGCGGCACATGAACCGCGACATCCTCGACGACGGCCCCGACATCGCCGACCACCTCTTCGGCACCGAACGCGTCTCGCTCACCCGCCCCGCGGGCATCCTCTCCGAACACTTCGGCAACGATTGCTTCTACTGCAACGCCCGACTCCGCACCGGCCGCCACGTCGACCACGTCCTTCCGTGGTCGCGAGTCCCGATCGACGGGCTCGCGAACCTCGTCCTTGCGTGCCAGCCGTGCAACACAAGCAAATCCGACGTCTTGCCGGCGCCGACGTACGTCAGCCGTGCACTCGACCGGGGGCAAGACGTCATCGACGCCCTCGCCGACGAGATCCGGTGGCCGAGTCAGTACAGCAGGGTGAAATCTGCGTCGCGCGGCCTGTACTCCACACAACCCGACACGACGCCGATCTGGCTGGGCGCCAGACACATTCAGCCACTCAAACGTGTTGACTTCGGGCGGTGGGACGTCGAACTGTAGCGGCGCCTGAACGCTACCCGAGCATCTCCCTGATGTCGTCGGAAGAGAGTGCGGTGCCGAACAATTCACCGTCGTCGATGGCTGCGTCGAACAGCGCGCGCTTGCGGTCCTGGAGTCCCACGACCCGCTCTTCGATCGTGTTCGCCGAGACCAGCCTGCAGACGGTGACCGGACGTTGCTGGCCGATCCGATGGGCACGGTCGACGGCCTGCGCCTCGGCTGCGGGATTCCACCACGGATCGCAGACGAAGCAGTAGTCGGCCTCGGTGAGGTTGAGGCCGAATCCGCCTGCCTTCAAACTGATCAGGAAGATCTGCGTTGCCCCACTGGTGAATTGGTCGACGGCCTGCGCTCGCGCATTCGCTGTCATCGACCCGTCGAGATAGCTGTACGCCAGCTCGGCGTCGTCGAGATGCGCCCGGATGATGTCGAGGAATCCGGTGAACTGACTGAACACCAGTGCGCTGTGTCCTTCGGCGACGAGCTCGGGCAACGCTTCCATCAGGTACTCGACCTTCGCCGATGCCACGCCACTATGTGTGCCGTCGACGAGACCCGCGTGTAGGCTCAGTTGCCTCAGCAGGCTCAGCGACCGGAAGACCTGGAACCGGTTCTTCTCCCAATCACCGAGCAGCCCAAGCACTTTCTGTCGTTCACGGGTCAGGCGGGTGTCGTAGATGCGGCGGTGGCGGGAGTTCAACTCGAGTGCGAGCACCTGCTCCTGCTTGGCCGGAAGGTCCAGTGCTACTTGCTCTTTCTTACGTCGCAACATGATTGGCTTGATCCGGCGTCGTAATGTTTCCATCCGCTCCGGATGTGCCCCGGATTCGATGGGCTTGCGGAAGTACTCGGTGAACGCGGTCGGCGAGGGGAACAGGCCAGGCGCGGTCACCGACAGCAGCGCCCACAACTCCATCAGGTTGTTCTCCATCGGAGTTCCGGTGATAGCAATCTTCGACGGCGCTTCCAGTCGCCGGGCGGCCTGGTGAGTCTTGCCGGTGTGGTTCTTGATGAACTGCGCCTCGTCGAAAATGATTCCGTCCCAGCGCAATGCGTCGAGATCGTCGAAGAGAAGGCGCATCAACGTGTACGACGTGACAACGATGTTGGCTCCGGCGGCAGCGTCGGACACTGCGATTCCTGACTTGGCAGGTGTGGCGACAACCGAGGAGACCGTCAAGGACGGTGCGAATCGCCCGGCCTCTGCCACCCAGTTGGGCACGACGCTCGTCGGCGCGACTACCAGGTAGCGGGCCTGCGGTGTCGACTTCACCACGCGCGTGATCATCGCCAAGGTCTGGATTGTCTTTCCCAGACCCATGTCGTCGGCGAGGATTCCGCCGATGTTGTTGTCAGACAAGAACGCTAGCCAGTTGAGTCCGTCGCGCTGATAATCGCGCAGCTTTGCCTTGAGCGTCCGCGGACAGGCCACCCGCTTCGGTGGTGTCAGCGCGGCGAGCTTGGCCATCTGCGCGCGCCACTGCGCGATCTGTTTGTCGACGACGCCGAGCTCTAGTAGTTCCTCCCACAGCGTCGCATTCATGCTGCGGGCGCTGACTTTTCCGTTCTCGATCTCGCCCAGTGCGCGGGCTTCGGCGATCAGCTCGGCGAGCCGACGCAGTTCCGGGACATCGAGTGAAAAGTAGCTGCCGTCGTCGAGGATCAGATGCGTGGCACCAGAGCTCAATTCGGAGATGAGACGCGACGTGGGGACCTGGTGGTCGCCGACCGTGACCGTGACGCCGAGGCCGAACCAATCGTTGCCGGTCGAATCGTCGGCGGTGAAGGAGATCGAGGGTTCGTCGTCGAGCTGTCGGAAGTCCACGGCGATGCGGTTGTCGATCACGATGCGTTCATCGCCGGCAAGGTCGGGCAGGACCGTCGCGACGAGCAGCGCGGCGTCGACCGACGTGATCGGTACGGCCGTGGCGAGTGCCATCGCCGGGAGCATCTCGACCTGTTGCCCTGCGAGACTTGCTTGTTCAAATGCGTGCTGGAGGTCGCGCACGGTGCTCGAACGCTGGGTGGCCGCTGCAGTCCACGCCTTGGAGAACCACGAGGCGATGCACTCGACGACCTCCTGCATCGGCTCGCGAAGCGACTCCCACAGCTCGGACTCGGCGGAAACGTCTCGATACGGCGTCGCACCGACATTCTCGGCGACGTCGAAGACATGACGACGGTCGTTGACCTGATAACCGACGCTCCAGCCGTACCGGTAGTTTCCACCGCTGTCGGTCAGGGTCAGCACGGCGAAGGGCCCCGATACGTCGGGCGGGGTGAGGACACCGTCGGCCACGCGCACGGCACGACGCTGCTCGATGCGCGGTACCACCTCGACAGCGAACTCGTCGAGGTCTTCGTGCGGGATGAGCACCGGTGAGTTGTGGGCGAGGAGGTCGACCTCCGCCTTGACCAGTGGCGGGTCGAACCCGGCGAGCGACAGCACACGGTCGCCGACTAGCCACACTCCACTGGGCACGTCCCGACCGATGTAGCCGCGCAATCGATCACCGATCAGTTCACCGTCGATGGCGAGTCCGCATCGGAGCGCGGCTCCGTCGGGGTTCGCCTCGATGTCGTACCGCAACGACGCCGTCGTGAGCTCTACCTCGACGGCACCGGGAACAGCGTCGACGACCATCTCGACGCCTGCGTCGCGGACACTACGTAACGCGTCCCATACAACATGGTTGGCTGCGGCCATACTGAGCCAATCCGACGACGTGGCATAGCTGTGGCCGGTGATCGCTTGGTGCAGTGCGCGGATGGCACCCGCGTGAGTCGCCTTCAACGACGACGTGTTGTACCCGCTGATGACTTCGCGCCACGTCGCACCGGTCTTGATCCACCGCCCCTGCCGCCCCATGAGCATGGGCCGCAGTTGCAAAGACGGTCCTAGTGAGTACTTGGTGGGAGTCGCCTGACGGAAACTCAACGCCAACGGGACACCTGCGGGCTGGACTGGCGTCGAAGTCTCTACTGTCACGCCGGCAAGGAGGTTTCGCCACGACGGAGGCTGTGGTGGAGGTACGGCCCTGAGGTGACGCTGCGCGCGATCGCGTGTCAAGCTGCCCTGCCCACCCGGGGATGACGCGGTGAGCAGTACCGCGACCGCATGCTTGCAGTCGATGCCGACCGGGCAGGTGCAGTTACCGTGGCTGAACGCTGCCATCGTCGGCGGGCGCTCGGTGAAATGAACCCGGACCGCGTAGTGGCGACCACCACTGCCCTGACACGTACCCGCGAGAACCCGATCACCCTCGACCCAGTTGTAGCTTCGCACCATGGACTGGCGGGAGTAAGCCTCGCCGCGGGACATGGTTCCCTGGTCGAAGCGCCGCCGCAGGTCTTCCGTGGTTACGTGGAACGCGGGTGTCACAGTGCGAGACTAGCGTGATGCTGACTTCGAGCCTGTCGGACTCACCTGCAACACTGCGATGAGTAGCCACGCCAGTCAGGCGAACCGAGAGAGTGGATGCAATGCCGCATACGATCCCCGAGTCGCCCCGCTTCGCTTCGAGTGCCGAGGAGTCGGTCTGGCGGCTGCTGAATGAACAACTCCTCGACACCGACCTCCTCGTCGCGAACCAGCGCGTCACCGATCACGACAAAGACCACGAGATCGATCTCGTGGTGGCCATCGAGGGCGCGGGAATCGCCTGCCTCGAAGTCAAGGGTGGCGAGGTATGGCACGACGGCGAGTCGTGGTGGCAGGCGCGAACCGGCCGACCTCCGAAAGAGATCACTCCCGTCAAGCAGGCGTTGGAAGGCTGCTACGCGCTGCGTGAGTTCGTCGAATCCGATCCGCGATGGACACAGGGGCGTCGACGCTGGGATCACCTCGTGGTCTTCCCCCACACCGAAATCCCCTCCGACTTCGCGCTGCCGGAGTGCCCACGATGGAAGATCATTGACCGCACGCAGCTCGACCAGATCATGCCCCTCGTCCGAAGAGTGTTGTTGCAGAAGGGAACCGACGTACCATTCCTCGACGCTGCGGGTATCGACCAACTCGAGACGACGCTCGGCGGGCGGGGTCTCCCGCAGCGCGACGTCGTCGCGCGAGCGATCGAGAACGAGGACGTCGCCGACGCGCTCACCGCGAATCAAGCGGTCATTCTGCGCGCTATCGACCAACTATCGCGTGTCGAGATCCGCGGTGGTGCGGGCAGCGGCAAGACCTTCCTCGCACTCGAGCAGGCACGTCGCCTCACGCGTGCGGGGCAACGCGTAGCACTGGTCTGCTACTCCCACGGGCTGGCGTCGTACCTCACGCGCATCACGTCGGCGTGGAACCGTAAGGACCGCCCGGCCTATGTCGGCGAGTTCCACGACCTCGGCATGCAGTGGGGCGCCCCCGCCGGGCCCGACGAGTCTGTTCGTACCGAAGCGGCGTCGCAATTCTGGGAACATGAACTGCCACAACAGATGCACGACCTCGCCGAGACCCTCCCACCCGGCAAGCGATTCGACGCGATCATCGTCGACGAGGCACAGGATTTCGCCGACGAGTGGTGGCCGCCGTTGCTGGCAAGTCTGCGCGATCAGGACACCGGTGGCATCTACGTATTCAGCGACGAGGCGCAGCGCGTCTTCGACCGACAGGGTTCACCACCGGTTCCGCTCGTGCCGATCGTGCTCGATCACAACCTGCGCAACACACGCCAGATCGCGAGCGCATTCAGTTCGCTTGTCGGACAACGTATGCAACTGAAGGGCGGCGAAGGCCCCGACATCCGATTCGTCGCGTGCACCGCAGAGGAAGCCCTCGAGGCCGCGGACGACCAGATCGACGTCCTGCTCGACGAAGGCTGGCGTGCCGAAGATATCGCACTACTCACCACGGGCAGTCGCCACCCGGAACAGATCGAGCGGCAAGCCGAGGGCAACGCGTCGTACTGGGCGACGTTCTGGGACGACGAGCAGGTCTTCTACGGACACGTACTCGGCTTCAAGGGGCTGGAGCGTCGAGTAATTGTCCTCGCGCTCAACGAGTCCCAGGTGAGGAGCCGGTCGACGGAACGGTTGTATGTCGGGCTGTCGCGTGCACGCGAGCAACTCGTGGTGTGCGGCGATCCCGAGTTCGTGCGGACAGTCGGCGGACCCGCGGTTGCGCGACGACTGGGCATCGACTGACTCGCCCGAATTGTCAGACCCTACGCATACGGTGTCACCAACACTCCCCACAGACAGGACACCCACTGTGCGTTCCACCCTCGCGGCGATCATCGCCACCATCATGTGTGCTCTCTTTTCGATCGCCGTGGTACCCGCGGCAGCGAGCGCAGCACCGCCCTCGAACGCGCGTTACATCTCCGGTGACGGCTGGGGCGGCTACGTCCAGATCACGGATATCAACCTGCGCGGCAGCACCTTCAGCTTCACGGCGACTATCGAAAGCACCCGGGGCGCCATTCCGGTCAACCCCTTCTATTTTGTCGCGAAGGCGTCCGACGGAACAACCTACGACGATCCCGACTTCAGCACCACCGACCTTCACTCGGGGTATCTGTCAGCGGGTCAACGTGTCAAGGGCACAGTTGCGTTCACAGTCAACGGCCCTCGACCGACCGCAATCCAGTACGAAGGAGTTCTCGGGGAAACGCTGGCCACATGGACCTTCACCTGGCGCGAGGCACCAAAGTCGAAGAAGCCCGCACCGCTGTTCGGGTCTGCGTCCTAGTCGCTATCGACCCGAGCACGGAAGCTGACCCTGTAACCCGAACCGCGCTCCGCCCGATATGTCGCTAACAGCAACGCCGCTGACGATTGGAGCTGAAATGCCACTCACTCAAGAACAACTCGACGTCATCGCCGACCGAATCGCTGATCTGAATCCCCAGCAGCGCACCAGGCGATGGAGCAGCATCAGCCTCTGCATTCTCGACGCAGTGTGGAGTATCGGAGCACATTACGACAACGTGGTCACGCCCCTCGTCGTCAAGTTTGCCCGTTCGCAGGGCGTCTCCAGTGCCGTGGTTCCAGTCGACGAGCTACCCAAGGATGATCCGATACCAGCTTCGAGTCTCGCAAGATTCACCGACGACGCACTCTTGTCCCTGACTAATAGCCAGCTCACCTCGACTCGCGGAGGAGTGACAAAAGCACATGCCTCAATCGCCTACGCGCAAGTACTGGTTGATAGCGGCGTCGAATCGCTCTCGGACGCAATCGAGGCATTGGGGGATAAAGCACGTCTCGCGAGCATTGACGCCGAGCTAGCTCGCGTTCCGGGCGACGGACAGCATGGCATACGTCGCGGATATCTCTGGATGCTTGTTGGCGACGACAACCGAATCAAGCCGGACCGGATGATTCTTGGATGGTTTAGGAGCCTAGGAGTTCCGAGTGATCCTGCATCGGCAGAAGATTACATCCGAGCTGCCGCGCCAATTGTTTCTGCGCGACTGCAGCGTCCCGTCACGCCGTGGGAGATCGACCATGCGATCTGGAATTACGCTCGATCATCCTAGAACCATCTAGCCTAGGACGCGTGGCCGATACTGCAGCCGACCCGCGAAAGTGTCAACGCCGTGGGCTGGCTGAGCCGTCCAACACTCAGAGATCAACCGACGCGTTGGTGGCGACGTCGGGCTGTTCGCCTGACACGATCGCTTTGGCGTATTTGAGCAGCGCAACGGGTTTGGGGCTGTCCAGGGTCCAGTACTCGGCGGAGTCGGCGTGCACCTTCAACAGTGCGACGCCCGGGTCTTCGCGGCCCTTCTCGAACCAGGCCTCTGCGTGAGAGTTCCAGAGCTCGTCGATCAGCTTCTGTTCGTGGGTGACCGACGCTGTGCCGGCGATCGAGAGATAGTTGTCGTCGGCCTGCAGGCTCACATTGACGTGTGAGTCCTCGGCGACCTGGTCAGTTTTGGGCGAGGGGACGACGGTGAAGAAGTACAGATCGCCGTCGAATTTTCTGTCCAGCACTGCTAGTGGACGGCTCAGCAATCGACCATCCGATTCGCTGGTCGTGACGAAGGCGACGCGACCCTTCGAGATCAGCTCGCCGATGTGCTCGAATTCGGTGTTGTCATCAGTCATGGTTTTCACGCTACGCGCAAGTGCTCTTCACGCCCACCGTCCCGCGTGACTGTGACGGCGGGCGGCACGCTCCCGCGTCGCGCTCGCATCTACCCTGAAGACCATGCGTTTCGTCATCTACGGTGCCGGGGCCATCGGCGGCGTCATCGGTGCTCACCTGGCACTTTCCGGAGCAGACACCACCTTGGTCGCGCGCGGCGAGCATCTGCGAGCAATGCGTAAGGGCGGACTCGTCCTCGACACCGCCGAGGGACACCAATCCATTTCGACCACGCTTGCGTCAAATGCGTCCGAAGTGGACTGGAGCGACGACTCCGTGACGCTCCTCGCCGTCAAGTCGCAGCAGACCGCCGCGGCCATCGCCGACCTTCGGGCGCATATGCCTCTCGACACTCCGGTGGTGTCGGCCCAGAACGGCGTCGCCAATGAACGTAAACTGCTTCGCGTCTTTCCGCACGTCTACTCGCTGTGCGTGATGCTGCCCGCCTTGCATCTCGAGCCTGGTGTCGTCGTTCAGGCGTCGTCGAACAAGCCCGGAATCCTCGACATCGGGCGCTATCCGTCGGGTATCGACGAAGTGGCGCAATCCATTTCGTCAGCACTGCGTGCCGCGACGTTCCTCTCCGAGCCGCGCCCCGACATCATGGCGTGGAAGTATCGAAAACTGATAATGAACCTGGTCAACGGTATCGACGCCAGCTTCCGCAACGACGGCGACGCCTTCGCCGAGCTTGTTCGACGCGCACGAGCCGAAGGTGAGGAGGTCATCGAGGCGGCGGGTATCGATGTCGTCTCCGAGGCCATCGACAAGCAGCGGCGCGGCGATGCCATCGTCCGCCGTGACACCGGAGAGGCTTCCTTCGGCAGTTCAACCTGGCAGAGCGTCGCCCGTGGAGCGCGCAGCGTCGAGACCGACTATCTGTCCGGTGAAATCGTGCTGCTCGGGCGACTACACGGCGTGGCGACGCCGGTCAACGAGCTCGTCCAAAACGAAACCGACCGCCTTGCGCGCGAGGTGCTGTCGGCAGCGAGTTCGGATGCGGGCGTCGCGCTGGAGAGTCTCGACCTTCTGTAGCAGCACCGTTTTCGATACCGTGCAGGATCTCCTCGCAGGTCTGCGCCGCGATGTCGCACAACTTTTTCGCCCGGGACGTCATCTGTGGATCTGTCGAACGTTCACGCCACACCTGCGACATCCTGCGCGCTGTAGCGGCGATCTCACGCGGATCGCTGTCGGGTGAGAGACCGAGACGTCGAGCGGGGTCGGACCCGTGCGAACCGAGAAGCGAGACCAGTTCGTCGCGCAGTGGCGTCGAAAGATCCCTGTTCTCGCGCAAGCTCGGGAACCGCTCGGTGCGCGTGCTCGGACCGATGCCACGATGCGACGTCGGCACCGCGAACATCTCGGTCGGCGAGTTGGGGTCAGTGGATGTCTCGTGCATGGCCTCGACTGTGCCCGTCGACCCTTGCCGCGCTCTCAACGCGACCTGAGAGCAGCCTTCGGATCCTGTTGCATCTCAACGCCCTCCGACATGCCGGGTGACGTACAGCACTAGAGAGCGCCTACACGCGTTCGGCGTCGACGACTTCTCTGTGAAGACGTCGACGCCGAAGGCGGAAACCAGGTGAACAGCGCTATTTGAACACGCCGAGCTTGCCGAACTTGTCAGCGAGCTTGTAGTACACGGCAAGCCGCGGATTGGACTTGCCGTCCTTCATCTCCGCGAGCACGTCCTTGATCGCATTGTCGAGGTACGCGTCGCTTTCGGTCAGACCGAGCTTCTTCTTCAGGAAGTTCTCGCGGACGGTCTTGAGTTCTGCGGGATCGCTCGCCGACACCAGAGCAGCGTCGGCGTTCTGAAGGGCGAGGCGGTAGGTCGACGCCATCTTCTCGACCACGGCAGGGTCGGCGTCGGGGACGTACTTCTTGACGGTTTCCAGGGCATCAGACATGGGACACTCCATTGGGTTGTCGCTGGTACAGGCGACACGGTACGCCCGTAAAGACGATCAAGTCTGATGAATCGCGGGTTGTCGGAAATGTCCGCCCCCTGTCGATCATCGAGCAACGAGACGTCGTGCACCTCCTACCCTTGGTTCATGGCAGCCACCAGCGCGATCCGGCCGTTCATTCCACACACCGACCCGGCCGTCGTCGACGATCTTCGACGACGCCTCCGCACCACTCGGTGGACCGACGCTCCGGACGGCAGCGGATGGTCGATGGGTACGGATGTGTCGTATGTGCGCGATCTCGCCGACTACTGGCGCACGGATTTCGACTGGGCCGCAATCGAATCAACGATCGCCGGATTGCCTCACTTCACGGCCACCATCGACGGCCTCGACATCCACGTTATCCACAGCCCTGCATCCGACCCCGACGCGGCATTTCCCGTCCTGCTGGCCCACGGCTGGCCCGACTGCTTCTGGCGATTCCTGAAGGTCATCCCGCTCCTCACCGATCCCGCCGCACACGGCGCCGAGCCCGCCGACGCCTTCACGCTGATCGTTCCCGACATGCCGGGGTTCGGATACTCCGGTCATCCCAGTGGGCCGACGCCCGACACACGAGACATCGCGCGAATGTGGGGTCAACTGATGCAGGTGCTGGGGTACGACCGGTACGGCGTCGCCGGCGGCGACATGGGCAGCCACGTGGCCCGCTATCTCGCACTCGCCCATCCTGCCCGCGTCGTCGCGGTGCATCGAACCGACGCCGGGCTACCTCCCGCGACCATCGACAGGTCAACATTGAGTCCTGAGGAGATCGCCTGGATCGACGACGCCGCACGCTGGTCGGCCACCGAGGGCGCATACGCGGCTATGCACAGCACCAAACCCCAGACAGCCGCGATCGGCCTGGCCGATTCACCGGTGGGCGTGGCGTCGTGGATCGTCGAAAAGCTGCGGTCGTGGAGCGACTGCGACGGAGACCTCGACAGCATCTACACGAGAGACGAAATCCTCACGCTCGTCACGCAATACTGGGTCACCAACACGATCGGATCGTCGATCCGCACATACCGAGCCAACGCGGCGATACCAGTCGAGGACCGCATGCGCTACGTCGACGTCCCATCCGGGTTCTCGATCTTCGGCGGCGACGTTGTTCGACCGCCCCGCGCCTGGTTGGAACGCACCGCGAACACCGTTTACCACTCCGAGCCCAAGCACGGCGGCCACTTCGCACCGTTCGAGGTGCCGGAGAGCTACGCCACCGAACTGCGTACGTTCTTCCGTCCCTACCGCAACGCATGAGCGGCGTCGGAAACCACTGAACCCCAACCAAGCATTCGCTTGGTTTGTTAACGTCCAGGCTGCGGCACCCATCGGCAGTGAGGGCGGAACATTGGGGTTCATCACACAGACCAGGCCCGACGTCGACTTCCCGACATGGAGTCAGGGCTCCCGAGCCGAGAAGATCCGGCCGATGGCACGCCAGTGGGCAGAGGTCGGGTTCGGCACCCCCGTGGTGTTGCACCTGTTCTACGTCGGCAAGATTCTGGCCTACGTGTTCGTCGGCTGGGCGATCGTCGCCGCGACGCCGGGCATCGGCGGGTTCTTCGACGTCGCGTCGTGGTACAGCGAGACGGTCGTCTTCCAGAAGGTCGTGCTCTACACGATGCTGTTCGAGGTCATCGGCCTCGGTTGCGGCTTCGGTCCGCTCAACAACCGCTTCTTCCCGCCGTTGGGCTCCATTCTGTACTGGTTGCGCCCCAGAACAATTCGTCAGCCACCGTGGCCCACACGTGTGCCACTGACGCGCGGCGATGTGCGCGGCCCGGTCGACATCGCGCTCTACGCAGCACTTCTCGTGATTCTGGTTGTGGGACTCGTCAGTCCCGGTAGCAGGGAACTTCCCGATTTGAACTCGGCAACCGGCGCACTACCGCTGTGGGAGATCTGGACGATTCTTGTACTTCTCGCGCTGATCGGGTTGCGCGACAAGACAATCTTCCTCGCCGCGCGTGGCGAGGTGTACGGCGCGCTGTGCGTGACGTTCCTGTTCACCGGTGTCGACATGATCGTCGCCGCCAAGGTTGTCTTCCTGGTGATCTGGCTCGGTGCGGCGACGTCGAAGCTGAACAAGCACTTCCCGTTCGTGATCGCAACCATGATGTCGAACAACGCGGTCATCCGGTCTCCGAAGATGAAACGACTGTTCTTCGAAGACTTTCCGGACGATCTGCGGCCGGGTAGGCCATCGCGGTGGATCGCTCACTTCTCCACTGCGGTCGAGGGTCTCGTGCCGATCGTGCTGTTCTTCTCGCATGGAGGATGGCTCACGTGGGTTGCCGCGGCGATCATGCTGATCTTCCATTTCGGCATTCTCAGTTCCATTCCGATGGGAGTTCCGTTGGAGTGGAACGTCTTCATGATGTTCGGAGTTCTCGCACTCTTCGTCGGTCACACCGATCTCGGCCTCGCCGACCTCGAGCAGCCGTGGTGGGTCGCCCTGCTGTTCGTCGTGGTTGCGGGCACCGTGGTGATCGGAAATCTCTTCCCGCGCAAGGTGTCCTTCCTTCCGGGAATGCGCTACTACGCCGGAAACTGGGACACCGGCATCTGGTGCATGACACCGTCGGCGTCGGAGAAGGTGGAGAAGAACGTGGTTGCGATCGCGGCTCTGCCGGCGTCGCAGCTACAGCGGATCTACGGCAGCCCCGAAGCGGCGCAAGTGGCGTTGTACATGGGATATGCGTTCCGCGCCTTCAACAGTCACGGTCGGGCGCTGTTCACGCTCGCACACCGCGCGATGACCGGGCACAACGAATCGGACTACATGCTCACCGACGGCGAACGCATCTGTTCGACGGCGATGGGCTGGAACTTCGGCGACGGCCACCTCTCCAACGAGCAGCTGATCGCATCGCTGCAGAAGCGCTGTGAGTTCGAGCCGGGAGAGGTTCGGATCGTACTCGTCGACGCCCAGCCCATTCACACACAGACCCAGCAGTACCGCCTGATCGACGCTGCGACAGGAGAATTCGAGCGCGGCTACGTCCGAGTCGCCGATCTGGTGACCCGTCAGCCGTGGGACGACGAGGTCCCGGTCACCGTGACCTGGGCAGCGTCACCCGCTGACCGGCAATCGCAGTGATCGTCTTGTCCTCGCCGGGCCGGCCGTCGAGTCGATGAGTCAGCCAACTCACCGCGAGTGGTCCGGAGAGCGGCAGCAGTGAATAGTGTTCCGTCACAAGGTCGCGCACGTAGGTGACTGGCACACCGAGATCACGGTACCGTTGCGCCTGCGCATCGACGTCAGCCGCGTCGATCACCTCGTCGTGCACCGCCTGCATGACCAGCAGCGGCACGGCAGGCGCATGCGTACCGAGTTGCAGGTCGTCCATCATCTTCACGGCGCCCGGATCCGCCAGCACGTCGGCGAGCGGGATGTCGAAGTAGTCGTCGAGATCGTGGTTGCGGAAGCGCCTTATCGCCGCGAGCGTCGGAAGAGTGGCGGCCTCGTCGAGGCTGCGGCGCCCGAATTCGGTTGCGTGCTCGGTGATCATGCGTTCGAGCGCGGGATACACCCGACGCAAGCCGGCCACCACGAGGATCGGAAGTCCTGCGTGCAGGCCACCGTTGAGCCGTAGCAGCGTCGACGCCATGTCGCCGACGGGCGAACCGAGAACGGCACCAACGATATTCAGCTCGGGCGCATAGTCCGGAGCCATCTCGGCGGCCCACGATGTGGCAAGTCCGCCGCCCGAGTATCCCCACATTCCGATCGATGTCGTCGCTTCGAGGCCGAGGGGCTCGAACGCCAGCGCGGCCCGAATGCCGTCCAGCGCACGGTAACCCGGCTCACGGGGCGCACCCCATGCTCCCTTGGCACCCTCGTGGTCGGGGATCGAGACCGCCCAACCCTTCGAGAGCGCACGACGCACCACCATGAACTCGAACGGTGCGACGGCGCGCGACGCGTCGGCACCCTTCTGCAGGGCATACGACGGGAAGCACTGCGACGTCACCGCGTCGATCGCGCACTGGAACGACAGCAGCGCAGGATTCGGATGCTTGGTCCGATCAGGCACGACGACCGTCGTGACAGTCGCGTCGGGATTGCCGTCGAGGTCGGTCGATCGATAGAGCAGCTGCCACGCCTGATGATTCGACGCCCAGAAGTTCTTGAGCTCGACCTGTCGTGACCGGATCACCTCACCGGGCCGGTAGTCACCGAGATCCGCCGGGGCGTCGTAGAAATGGTCGTCGACGGGCAGCAACGGACCGGCAGATACGTCGTCCCGGTTGTCGCGTACTGCGGTGGATGCACCTGCCGATGTCGTTGTCAGCGTTTGCGCTGTCATGGTCACTCCCCTCGCTACTACTTGTATTTACCAACATTGATCGCCGGTGGAGAATTCCGAGTCGCTCGTCTCATCTTCGAGGGAAAGAGACGAAGCAACAGCCCTGAACTGGACAAGTACGACGTGTCAGACCCTGCGGCTACGTTGCATATCGAACATACATTCGCACCTCGGCGAGTGCTCCAGGGTGCACAACAGGATGGGGAACCGCATGTCCACCGACGGCTTCGACGATCTCATCGAGAACGCATGGCGCGAGTTTGCCGCCACCGTGACATCACGCGTACCCGACCTCGGGCGCAAGGAATTCCTCGAGATCGCTCGCCAAGACGGCCAGCGATACCGCGTGCTGCTCGTCTTCACCAAGACGGGTTCTGGAAAGGTGCGGTGCACGCTCGACGGCACTGCGCTGCCGTGGGCCGGGCGGGCGGAATGGATACGCATTCGTGGTCGCCTGGCACAGCTCGGATGGCGATTCCTCCCCAGAAAGGGCCAGCACATCGCCGAATCCGGCCAGCGTGACGCGAGCACAGTCGCCGACATCGCCGTGTCGACGCTGCGTGAGATCTTCGACGTTGCTCACCCCGTGTTCGTCACGGTGAACAATCCCTTCGGCACGCACTCCGACGCGGGGCAGGTCGACGAGACCGCGGCCGCCACCGAACGTCAGCTGACCGTCGTTCCGCAGGCGCCCGACCGAAACGTCGAGCCGCCGACGGATGAGCACTACACCGCGGAGATGCGTGAGATGGCCGCAGCCATGGATGCGCTTCCCGAATGCATCGCACCCGGGTTCGTCATCTCGGGTGTCGACGAACTACTCGAAGTCACCCGGAGCGTGCTCGCGAGGCATTTCGGATGGCAGGTGTCGGTCGTCAACGGGTGCATCGAACTGCCCGTTCTCGACGCCGTACCGTGCACGATTGTCGGTTCCGATGTGGGTCCGAGCCTCGTACTCACGACGACGCTCACGCACCGACTCCTCGACCCCGCACTTCTCGGCACACTGACCGCCGAATACTCGTCGAGGTGGTCGGGGATCACCTTCGTGGTCCACGATCAGCACGTCTATGCACAGCGAGTCGTCGACGCCGCTGTGTTCCATCCGCACAACCTCGACGCGGCGCTGCGCACCTGGCGGCGCTTTCTGAACAATGAGGCGGGCGAGCTGATCGACGCGCTCAACTCCGGCGGCCCCGGTGCTCACACCTGTACACAGAGCTCGGTACCCGTCGGGCTCCAGACGTTGTTCGAGTTGGGCTTCTCCGAAGCACTCACGCCCGAACGCGTCCTGCATCTGACGAACGGGAAGGTCGGTCGGCTCACCGACTATCTCCGTGTGTGTCGCGAGCTCCTCGCCAACGCCACGGTGTTGGCCGCGGAATCGCGCATCCGTGGCGCCGCGTCGGAGGAGATCGAATTGCACACGGACACAGTCGATTTCTACCGCCAGTTCTGCCTCTTGCTCGAGCAGGCGATTACTCGCGCGACCCCGAAAGGTGCGTGACGCGATGGGCGCATATCGTCGAGTGAATGGCGAGTGTTCTTCCCCCCGACGGCCCGGTTCGCGATGAGACAGTCCTCGACAACCCCGCCCGTTCCGCCCTCCTCGGGCCGCATTCGCGATTCGCACAGACACACGGCAACGCGCTGCGCTATCCCGCCGACGTCGCACCTTGGTGCGCCCTGCCGGATGATCCGACGATCTCCGACTGGGAGGATGCGGCGGAGCTGGTCGGTCCTGACGGTTCCATCACGCTCGCCACCGTGACTGTCGAGCCGCCGGAGGGCTGGACGAGCTCGATGCGGATAACCGGCGTTCAGCTGATCGGCGACGCCGTCGAGGGGTATACCGACCCGCGGGTGGTCGAACTCGACGACTCCGACGTCGACGACATGCTCGATCTCGTGGAAAGAACTCGTCCGGGACCGTTTCGACGCCACACCATCGATCTCGGTACCTACCTGGGTATCCGACGCGACGGCAAGCTGATCGCGATGGCAGGCGAACGCATGCATCCGCCTGGGTGGAGTGAGGTCAGCGCGGTCTGCACCGACCCGGCGTTCCGTGGAGAGGGATTGGCCAGGGCGGTGGTCCTCGCGGTCGTGGACGTGATTCGCGAGCGCGGTGACCTGCCGTTCCTCCATGCGTCGGCCGATAATGTCTCGGCGATCCGGCTCTACGAGAACGTGGGTTTCACCCGTCGACGAAAGGCGATCTTCCAGGCTGTGCGCGCCCCACAGTGACGCGCCCGGCAGGATGGATGTCATGGACGACGCCGAGCTGCTGACACTGCCCAAAGCCGAACTACACATCCACATCGAGGGCACCCTCGAACCGGAGATGGTGTTCGAGCTGGCAGCCCGCAACAACGTCGCACTCCCCTACGCGTCCGTCGACCATCTGCGCGCCGCGCACGCCTTCGCCGACCTTTCCCACTTCCTCGACCTCTACTACGCCTGCATGGCCGTGCTGCGTACCGAGGACGACTTCGCCGATCTCGCCGCCGTCTACCTGCGCAAGGCGGCGTCGCAGGGCGTCACACATGCGGAGATCTTCTTCGATCCGCAGGCGCACACGTCGCGCGGCGTCGACCTCGGTGTCGTCGTCCGCGGGCTGCGTCGTGGACTGGATACGGCGTCGGCGGAGACACGTGTGCATGCCGATCTCATCGCGTGCTTCCTACGCGACCGGCCGGTGTCGGAGGCTCTCGACACGCTTGACGCGTTGGAGCCGTTCTTCGGCAGCCTCATCGGGGTCGGGCTCGATTCTGCCGAAGTCGGCTTTCCCCCAGGACAATTCGCGCCTGTCTTCGACCGCGCGCGAGAGGCGGGCCTGCACGTCGTGGCGCACGCAGGAGAGGAGGGTCCGGCTCAGTACATCTGGGAGGCCCTCGACGTGTTGGGCATCGAGCGCGTCGATCACGGCGTCCGCGCCCTCGAAGACCCCGCACTGCTCAGGCGTCTGGCCACCGATCGAATCCCGCTCACCACGTGTCCGCTCTCGAATGTGCGGCTGCGCGGCGTCGAAAAGCTCTCCGATCATCCACTGCTCGATCTACTCGACGCCGGACTGGTCGTCACCATCAACTCCGACGATCCGGCCTATTTCGGCGGGTACGTCGGTGACGCATTCGTCGAGGCGCGGCGCGAGCTCGACCTGAGCGACGAACAGCTCCGCGCCATTGCGCAGTACTCGTTCGACGCGTCGTTCACCACTTCGTAGAGACTTTTGGTCGGCACATGTATTTGGGATGATCCGCGGTTCCAGACTAAACGGCCACCATGCTGCGGCCTCCCGCCCTCGTACACGCGTAGTTGCGGGACACCCCTCTGATTGGACCCGGAACAATCGAACCCGGAGCCACCAGCGCGATGATCGCCGCGCTCGCGACGGCGACGAGAACCGCTATCAACGCGACACGGCGGGTGCGTCGGCTTGTTCGCTGCTGTCGAATCGGTTTCTCGGACATGCGTCCTCCAGACAGTTCTGCCAGACGGACCTCGTGCACCCGCCGACACCTAGTCTCGCGGGTCGGCCGCCGAGTCGTATCCGCAATCCGATACGCGAGTTATCGGCGCAGCACTACCTAGGAGACCCCCGGCTACTCGCCGAGGCCACCCGGAGGAGCGAAGATCTCCTGCAGCCACCCCTGGTCGCCCCTTGTCATCACCCTGATTCCAAGTAGTCATCACGTCGGGCGCGGTCGTAACGTCACGCGCATGGCCCAACCCCAACCACTGAAATTCGCCGCGTTCGCGATGAACACGACGTCGCACATCCTGCACGGAGCCTGGCGCGCACCGGAGGCGCAGCAGACGAACTTCAATGACCTCGATCATTGGATCTCGCTCGCGAAGACGTTGGAGCAGGCCAAGTTCGACTTCATCTTCTTCGCCGATGTCGTCGGCCTCTACGACGACTACCAGGGCGACTGGAAGAAGTTCGTCGACTCGGGACTGCAGATTCCGAGCAACGATCCACTGGTCCTCGCTTCGGCATTGGCCTCGCACACCGAGAATCTCGGTATCGCCGTGACGAGTTCGATCCTGCAGGAGCATCCGTTCGACTTCGCGCGCAAGATCTCGACACTCGATCACGCCTCGCGGGGGCGGGTCGCGTGGAACATCGTCACCAGCCTGTCGAGCAACGCGTGGCGCAACTTCGGCTACGACGGCATCACGCGCCACGACGACCGCTACGCCTGGGCGCAGGAGTACGTCGACGTCGTCTACAAGCTGTGGGAGGGCTCGTGGGACGACGACGCGCTCATCCAGGACAAGGAGTCCGGTGTGCACGCCGACTTCGACAAGGTGCACAAGATCCATCACGTCGGCGAGCGATACCGAGTCGAGGGGCCGCATCTCGTCGCGCCGTCTCCGCAGCGCACACCTGTTCTCTTTCAAGCGGGTTCGTCACCCGCGGGCCGACGTTTCGCCGCCAGCAACGCCGAGGCGCAGTTCATCGTCTCGCCGAATCCCGCTGCGGCGAAGGGACTTATCGACGACACTCGACGGCTGGTCGCTGGAGCCGGGCGTGATCCGCAGGATCTCACGTTCTTCCAAGGGCTTTCGTTCGTGATCGGCTCCACCGAAGAGGAAGCCGCGCGGAAGGCACGCGAGCTCGACGACCTCATCGACCCCAGCACGATCATCGCGCACTCCGCCGGCGGACTCGGCATCGACCTCGGCCACTACGATCTGGATACGCCCATCGGGGACATCGAGACCCAGGGCACCCAGAGCACCCTGCTATGGCTGCGCGAGGCGGTACCCGATCGGGAGCCGACGGTCCGCGACCTCGCTGAGTTGCGCAGCCGCTCAGGACGAGTCGTGGGAACTCCCGAACAGATCGCCGACCGCCTCGAGTTGTGGCGAGACGCAGGCGTCGGCGGCGTGAACGTCATCAATGCGACCATCCCGGGGAGCTACGTCGAATTCGCGGAGCATGTCCTGCCGGTTCTGTGCGATCGTGGTCTGGCACAACGTGATTACGCAGCGGGCACCGTGCGCGCGAAGTTGACCGGTCGCGACCGACTACCGGATACGCACCCCGCGGCGGGCTATCGCGGCGCGTTCACCACAAACCGTGAAGAGGTGTCAGCATGACTGCGGCAACGAGGGTCGTCGCCCATCGTGCTTCGGTGCTCGCCGAGATCACAGTCGGATCGGCCGAACGTGAACGGGCGGGTCAGGATCCGCGCGCACAGATCGAGCTGCTGCGCGACGCAGGACAGACCGCCCTCACCCTCGACTCCGAACACGGAGGTGGCGGAGCGGATGTCGTCGAACTCGTCGAGTTCATCGTCGATCTCGCGCGGGCCGACCCGATCGCCGCGCACATCCTGCGCGCGCACTACTGGTTCGTCGAACAGGTTAAGCGTCTTCCCGACGGCCCTGTCCGCGATCACTGGAGTGCGCTGATCGCCGACGGCGCCATCTTCGGCAACGCGACAAGCGAGCGAGCCGGTTCGGCTGGGGCGCGCAGATTCGCCACGACCATTCGCCCCACCGATACCGGCTGGCTCCTCGCCAGCGAGAAGTTCTATTCCACCGGAACAGCTTTCGCCGACTTCATCGCCGTGCAAGCGACGGTCGACGACGCACGGGGCGGAGAACGACTCGCACGACTCATCGTCCCCGTCGACCGCGCGGGTGTCTCGGTGATCGACGACTGGGACGGAATCGGCCAGCATCGCACCGGGACCGGTTCGACGCAGTTCACCGATGTGGTGGTCACCGCCGACGACATCCTCGGGATCGTCGACCTCGCGGCAGCGGATGCTCCGCGGATCGCCCCCGATGCTCCCCTGCTGCAGCTCTTCCTGCAGGCGCTCATCACCGGAATCCTGTTGTCGGTGAACGACGATGCGATCGAGCTTGTGCGTGGTCGCACACGCACCTTCGACCACGCACCGGCCGACGAACCACGTCACGATCCCGTGCTACTCAAGACAATCGGCGAGATCGACGCCACTGCACACGTCGCACGCGCCGCTGTTCTCGCCGCAGCGCGCGACGTCGAAGCGGCATTCGAGTGCGCGCGGCAGGGCGTGATCGATCCCTCGCTGTTCGAGCGGGCCTCCGTCGCCGCCGCGCGCGTGAAGGTGCACGTCGACTCCGTCGCATTGCCCGCTGCCACAGCACTATTCGATGTTGGCGGAGCGTCGTCGGCCAGTCGCGCACGCAATCTGGATCGACACTGGCGCAACATCAGGACGATCACACTGCACAACCCGACGTCGTACAAGGCGATCGCACTGGGCGATCTTGCGGTCAACGGCACCGCGCTTCCGGCGAACGGCTATTTCTGAACCGACCTACGTCGAACTGCTTTCAGTCTGCGCGTCGTCAACAGCCGGAGAGTCTGGCCCATACATCGTCAACCAGTAGGCGCGGGCGAGTGATGCGGCGAACTCGGCGTCGAATTTCTCCGGGGCGTTCGTGAGGTCGAGGAGGCTGCCCCGCGTGGTGACGGTGATGAATCGTGCGGTCTGGTCCGGGTCGAGGTCGGCAGCGGCGAGACCGTCGACTTGATCCTGGCGCAGACGTTCGGCCATCTTCGCCGTGTACAGCTCGAGGAAGCCGCCGAACTCGGTCCTCAGCCTGGCGTCGAGGTCGACCGTTTCGAGGAAGGCGCGCCAGACGGGACCGTGCTCGCGCCCGAGTTGGAACATGCGGGTGATGGTGTCGGCGAGGTCGTCAGGGCCCTTCGGCTCAGTGCGCATCCACCACTGGTCCGACACCTCCCAGAACGCGGTGAAGAAGGGTTCGGCGGCGTTCTCGATCAGATCGCCCTTGTCGTCGAACCATTGGTAGAAGGTCGACCGCGACACGTTGGCCGTCGTCAGAATGCGTTCAACCGGGACGTCCGCGTAGCGCACGCCCGACTCCAGAATGGTGCCCACCGACTCGAGGATCCGTGCCCGCGATGAGGTTCGACGCTTGACCGGGGCCCGTGACATGCAGGTCAGAGTACTCGCCGATGCCCACGCGCAGCGTCCTTCACGAAGGGTGCAGACGAACGACGGACAGCGGCGTTCATCACGTTGACGAACTCTTAGCGCCGTTGATGAAGTCTTAGCGCCCCGGATGCTGTCGTCGGCCAGGCGTCGGGCGTAGACCGAAGTGGTGACACTGTTCGACATACTGCCCTCTCTGAAAGGGGTCACCGTGGCCAGATCGTTCGATTCGACGAAGTGGCGCTTGCCCATTCGATGCTCGGGGTGCGACATCCTCGTCAACGACATGTCGCTGCGGGAGGAGTCGTTGCGGCGCAAGGTCGCGTTCTTCCTCGATGAGTCGGGCGAGCCCGTCAGTCAGGCGCTGTGCCCCGAGGCAGTGTGGTTTCCCGCGCTCGTCACTCGAATCAGCAGTGCGCAACTCACCGCAGAACGCGCCGTGCTCCACGTCGACGCCGCACTACCGCTCACCACCGCCATCGACGACGTCGCCTTTCCGGGCAACGAACTCGCCGGGGCACACCTCGTCGACATCACGGTGGTCGACACGTCTGGGCATCGTCGCACACTCAACGCGGAGCTACCCGCGCACGTGTCGGTGACGGGGACCATCGTGCTGGCGCTGCGCGGCGTGTCGACGCAGCTCCCGACGGTCGAGAGCGCACCCCGCCGGAGCCCGCTGACCGTCGACGGTCAGCGGTAGCCGACAGCGGCTCGCTACAGGTAGGTGCCCGTCGGCAGTGCGGCCTCGTGCGCGCGTGAACCGATGACCGACAACAGCGTCGCGGTCGTGAGTGCGGCTCCGTCGACGAGGATCGCGCGACGTACCAGCTCGCTCACGTCAGCGCCGCTGCGGTCGCGAGGCAGTGCTGCGACGACCCGTGCGACATCGACGTCGCGAGCGCCGATTCTCGCGAGCACACCGGACAGAATCGCTTCTGCCGCAGCATCATCGGGCGGATTGAGCTCGATCACCGAGTCGAAACGGGCTGCACGCGTGGCGGCGCCGTCGAGCGCGCGCGGATCGTTCGTCGTCGCGATCGTCAGGACGCGGTCATGGGCCGTCGCGCCGTCGAGTGCCGACAGCAGCGCACCGAGTGCGGAGTCGTCGCCGTCGCCCCGGCGTCGGACGTAGAGGTCGACGTCGTCGAGGATCACGACGAGCGGTCCGAGGACATCGGCCATGGCGTAGACGGACCCGAGCTTTGCCATGACCGCGGCGGATTCGACGAGGACAACGGTGAAATCGCCGAGCAATTCTGCGGCGATCGTCCGAGCGATCGCCGTTTTACCGACGCCGGGAGGTCCGGCGAGCAGCAGACCACGACTCGTCGACATCCCCGCCGCGGTCAGGATTTCGTGCCGAGAAGTGACAGCGGAGATACTCAGATCCACCTCGCGCCAGACGCTGTCGGGGATGGCCACGTCGGCGCGGGTTGTCGACGGCGCAGGGGCAGCCGACAGCGAGATCTCGTTGTAGTCCACCGATACCGATAACACTCTGCCGCGCAGCGGGTTACGTGCATCGATACGACGACGCAGCTCGACCACGGCACGAGACACCATGCCTCGGAGTTCATTCGGCGCATACAGCGAGATAGTGGCTCTCGAATTGGCGTCGCTGAGCAACGACGAGATCACCAACGGTCCACTGCCGAAGGGACTATCGGGGGTGAAGGCGAGCGAGATGTCGGCGGGTACCGAGAACTCGTCGTCGCCGACGCTGCGTTCTGCCCACCGCGGAGGTGCGTCGTCTTCGTCCGGACCGATTGCGGGCGAATGCCTTTCGATCAGGTCGCCGAGAACGAGACCTGCGGCGATTCTACTGGCCGGGTTGATGGACATGACCTGCACGAAGAGTTCGTTCCGGTCAGCGCGGAGATGTGTTGTCAGGAAGGTGTCGATGGACACAGGTTCTGCGGGGAGCGCATCGTTGAGCAACTGTGCGACCACGGTGACGGCGCGTCGTACATGGGGGTGCTCCGTCGCGAGCGCGTCGAGCGTGGATGTTGTTGCGGGCGTGGTGTCCTCCTTCTGTGGCAAGCGTGTCAGCTTGGCACTGGTCGACGACGCTGTGCAACTGGTTTTCACGCGGCGAGACCCCGCCTCGGCCAGGCGGGGTCTCGTGACAAGTGGGTGGGAGAATACCGATCAGTAGTTGACCCACACCCAGTTCCAGCGCCGGGTGCGCGAATCGAAGCGACGCACGCGGCGACGACGCTGTGCCGGAGCGGGGTTCTGGCGCTGCTGCTGGTTGTTGTTCGGGATGGGCATGACTACCTCTTTCACTTCGGCGGAACGCTCGTCGGTGAGCGCTCTCTCTGACATCACCGACAATGCCAACCGAGACTTGCGAGGCACTCGACGTCGACTGGGAGATCGCTGAGCGACTGGGAGGCTGGGAGACAGCTGGGGCGCTGAATGCCGTTGATAGGCGCGGCATCACAGATTGCTACCCGGATTAGCTGTTCGGCTGGCAGACGAGGCGATCATTCGATAGTGTCCGAATTGTCATCACCGGGGGATCGCACCGACGAGGAGAACGTCCCGATGAATCGACGCCCACCCCGGCCGACCCTCCCCCACGCGATACGACGCCGCGCCACGTCAAGGCTGCGCCGCCTGACCGGTCCGATCGCACTCACACTCGTCGCATCGATGACGGCCCTTGGGCTCTCACATGTCGCACCGGCTCGTGCGGCCACGTTGGTGTGGTCAGACGAGTTCAACGGTGCAGCAGGTAGCTCACCGTCGACGTCGAACTGGAACTTCGAAACCGGTGGCGGTGGCTGGGGCAACAACGAGTGGCAGACCTATACCAACTCGCGGCAGAACTCCTACCTCGACGGCAACGGTCGTTTGGTGATCGCGGCACGCTCCAACGGGACGTCGATCACGTCGGCGCGCCTCAACACGCTGGGCAAGGTCGCATTCACCTACGGGACGGCGTCGGCCAGGATCAAACTTCCCGCAGGCAAGGGTCTACTGCCGGCGTTCTGGCTGATGGGCACCGACATCTACTCGGTGGGGTGGCCCCAGAGCGGTGAGATCGATGTCATCGAAACTCCCTCTGTGACAACGGCATACACGAATCACCTGCACGGTCCGACGACGTCGGGCGGAACATGGCAACTCGGCAACTCCGGTGCGATCGCCGACCTGTCGACCGCCTTCCACACGTACTCCGTCACGAAGTCGAAGGATGCGATCACCGTCGCGCTCGACGGGCGGACGGTCGGCAGCTACCGGGCGTCGCAGTTGAGCGCCGACAAGAAGTGGGTGTTCAACAAGCCGACGTACCTCCTGCTGACGCTCGCGGTCGGCGGGAACTGGCCCGGCGACCCCGACCTCACGACGCCGAACCCCTCGTACATGACGCTCGACTGGATCCGCGTGTACTCGAGCTGAGGTGGTCTCGACAAGCTCGACCAGCGGGCGCAGCTCGACCGGCGGGCTTGGCTCGGCCGGCGGCGGGGTGGTCTCGACAAGCTCGACCAGCGATGGTGGGCTCGACCAGCGATGGTGGGCTCGGCCGGCGGGCGGATCGGTGTCAGATGGCCGAGTCGGGGAACGCGATGACCGAGAGGAACCGGATCGGGAGTTCGACCAGTTCGACCGGCCCGTGCGCGCCCTCGCCGTCGAGCTGCAGTGAATCGCCGGGGCTGAGCCGGTAGACCGAGCGTGAGTGTGCGTAGTCCATCGTTCCGTCGAGCATGAAGATGAACTCGGTGCCCGGGTGCTGGAACAGCGGCTGCGTGACCGACTTCTCGGTGAGCGTCACCAGCAGGCATTCGAGGCGCTTGTGCTCGCCGCGGAGCGAGCCGAGCATCTCGTACTCGTGGCCCTCGCGCGATCCCTCGCGCACGATCTGCGAGCCCTCCCCCGCCTTCACGAACACGGCGGACCGTTCGAGGTCGGCGCCGCGGAAGAGTGAGGTCACCGAGACGTCGAATGCGGTGGCCAGTGCGGCGAGAGTGCTCAGGCTGCACGAGGTCTGCGCGTTCTCGATCTTGGAGAGCATGGCCTTGGAGATGCCGACCTTGGCGGCCATGTCGCCGACCGACAGCCCCTCCTGCCTGCGGAGACGTCGTACATTGTGCGCTATCGCCGATTCGAGTTCGAGTTCTTCGACGGGCTGATCGACGGGACGTTCGCGCGCGGTCCCCGATTGGTTACGGATCAGAGCGTCGTCGGTCACCTCGCCAGCATATCGGTAGACGGACTTCACTCCGGGTAGACGGCGAGGTCCGGCGGACGTCGGTGTTCCGCCGTGGAGAGCACACATCCGCTACCGCATCTCGCCGGCGCCGACATACGGGAATCTGGTCTTGAGCAGGTCGCCGCCGTCGAAGCGGGATAGTCGGAAGTCGGACTCCGGGATGCGCGGATCGCTACTGCGACCGTCGACGACGAGGTCGGCGACGAGACGCCCGACGGCCGGCGAGATCTTGAATCCGTGGCCGCTGAATCCGGCGGCGATGACGAGCCCATCGAGCGGGCCGGTGGAGATCACCGGATTCCAGTCGGGTGTGACGTCGTAGCAGCCCGCGTAGCTACTGGTGATGCTCGCGTCAGTGAACGCCGGGAATCGGGTGCCGACCTTGTCGACGGTGAGGTCGAGGAATGCCTCGTCGGCGCGATTGAGGTATCCGTCTGGGTTGGCGACCTCCAGCTCGGCGAGATCTGAGTTGCCGAACAAGATCTCACCGCGGACGTCCGGGCGGACGTACTGCAGCGACACCAGATCCGAAAACACCGGCACCGCACCGAGGTCCATGCCCGGATGGATCATCACGATCTGCTCGCGGTGCACCGTGATCGGGACGTCGATGCCGTACCTATCGAGGAAGGGCTTGGTCCAGACGCCTGTCGCGACGATGACGGTGTCGGCGGAGATGGTCGAGTGGTCGGCGAGTTCGACTCCGGTGACGCGCTCGCCGTCGGTCAGGAGTCCGGAAACGGTGGTGCCCTGCTTGATTCGGACACCGGCAGCTCTCGCCGACGCCGCGAACGCCTGGGCGGTCTGATACGCATCGCCATAGCCACCGCGTTCTTCCCAGCCGAACGCGGCGAACGGTTCGAGATCGGCTGCGGGCCAGAGCTTTGCCACCTCGGAGATGTCCATCTCCTCGGTCTGCACTCCGACTTCGCGTTGGGCTGCAAGGCTTTTCCGAAGATTGTCGACGTTGGGCTCCCCGACCCCCACGACGTAGCCGGTCTGGCGGAAGCCGATGTCGGTGCCGAAGATCTCCTCGGCCTTCTCGAATACCTCGAGGCCGATGGCAGCCATGGCGGCGAGCGAACTGACACCGTAGTGGCAGCGGACGATACCCGACGACTTGCCGGTCATCCCTCCTCCGACGGTATCGCGCTCGCAGACAACGACATCGGTGATGCCGCGCTGCGCCAGAGCCCATGCCGTCGCAACGCCCTCGAGGCCACCGCCGATGATGACGATGGATGCGGTTTCGGTACTCACAGACCCGCTCCCGTCCCGGGAATCCAGTTGGTTCCCGCGAGCGGAACGCGCGCCATGGCTGCGGCTTCGATCGAAATCGCCACCAGGTCTTCGGGTTCCAGGTGATGCAGGTGTGCCTTGCCGCAGGCGCGGGCGATGGTCTGCGCCTCCATCGTGGTCACGCGAAGGAAGTTGGCGAGTCGGCATCCACCGGCGATCGGGTCGAAACGTGCGGAGAGCTCCGGATCCTGGGTGGTGATACCGGCCGGATCCTTGCCGTCCTGGAAGTCGTCGTAGAAGCCCGCGGCCGATCCCAGTGCCGCGTACTCATCCTGGTATCGAGGATCGTTGTCGCCCAGGGCAATCAGCGCGGCGGTGCCGATCGCCAAGGCGTCGGCCCCCAATGCCATGGCCTTCGCGACGTCGGCGCCGTTGCGGATTCCGCCGGAGACGATGAGTTGGACCTCCCGGTGCACTCCGAGCTCCTGAAGTGCCTGCACCGCTTGGGGAATCGCGGCGAGTGTCGGAATTCCGACGTGCTCGATGAAGACTTCCTGGGTCGCGGCCGTTCCGCCCTGCATGCCGTCGACCACGACGACGTCGGCGCCGGAATGCACCGCGAGCTTGACGTCGTAGTAGGTGCGGGTGGCGCCGACCTTGACGTAGATCGGCTTCTCCCAGTCGGTGATCTCGCGCAGTTCGTTGATCTTGATCGCGAGGTCGTCGGGGCCGGTCCAGTCCGGGTGTCGCGAAGCGCTTCGCTGGTCGATACCGACCGGCAGGGTGCGCATGCCAGCCACACGCTCAGTGATCTTCTGTCCCAACAGCATTCCGCCGCCGCCCGGCTTGGCACCCTGTCCGAGGACGACCTCGATCGCGTCTGCCTTGCGCAGGTCGTCGGGGTTCATCCCGTAGCGCGACGGAAGGTATTGGTAGACGAGGTGTTTGGACTGCCCGCGCTCCTCGGGGGTCATGCCGCCGTCGCCCGTGGTGGTCGACGTCCCGACATCCGACGCTCCACGGCCGAGCGCCTCCTTGGCACCTGCCGACAGCGCGCCGAAGCTCATGCCCGCGATGGTGACCGGGGTGTCGAGGTGCAGCGGGTACTTCGCATTGCGGGTGCCGAGCGTGACGTCGGTGCCGCAGCGTTCGCGGTAGCCCTCCAAGGGGTAGCGCGACATGGAGGCGCCGAGGAACAGGAGGTCGTCGAAGTGCGGCAGCTTGCGCTTAGCTCCCCAACCGCGGATGTCGTAAACGCCTGTCTCCGCGGCGCGTTGGATCTCGGCGATGGTTGAGCGATCGAAGGTCGCCGACTCGCGCAGACCGCGCTGCGCGTTGCTGAGGTTGGACATGGGATTCTCCGTTGCGGGTAGTGGTCTCGACAGGCTCGACCAGCGGGCCGGCGTCAGTAGGCGGACGAGTTGTCTACGTGGAAGTGGTAGAGCTCGCGGGCTGAGCCGTAGCGGGTGTACGCGGACAGGTCGTCGTCCTTGAAGCCGGCGGCCTTGAGGAGTCCGGCGAGTTCTTCGAGGTGCTCGCTACGCATCGGCTTGGCCACGCAGTCGGCGCCGAGGGATGCGACGGAACCCCGGACGTACAAGCGGGTTTCGTAGATCGAGTCGCCGAGGCCGTGTCCGGCGTCGCCGCGGATGACCAGACGTCCGGCCTGCGCCATGAATGCACTGCTGTGGCCGACGCTGCCGCCGACCACGATGTCGACGCCCTTCATCGAGATGCCGCAGCGGGCCGCGGCGTCGCCCTCGACAACGAGCAGTCCGCCGTGGGCGGTCGCGCCGGCCGACTGGGACGCGTTGCCCTTGACGACGACGGTTCCGCTCATCATGTTCTCGGCGACACCGGTCCCGGCGTTGCCGTTGATGATGATCTCGGCCTGCTGATTCATGCCCGCCGCGTAGTAGCCGACGTGTCCGTTGACCGTGATCTTGACCGGGGCGTTCACGCCTGCAGCGACGCTATGCGCGCCGTGCGGGTTGTCGATCATCACCTCGCCCGAGATGTCGCCGTGCAGAGCCGAATTGATCTCGCGCAGTGGTGTGGTGTCGAGGTCGAAGTACAGATCGGTCATCGGATTCTCCGTGGACGAGGATGTGGTTGGGGTTGCTGTCAGCGTGTCCATGCGTAGACCACCCCGGGCTCGGGCTCCCAGATGCGGGCCTCGTCGACTCCGGGAAGGTGTGCTAGAGCGCGATATTCGCTCGCCATCGCGACCCAGTCGGGTGTCTCGGCGATGACCGCGGGCTTGCAGGCGATGGCGTCACGGACAACCGCGAAGGAGTCGCGGTTGGAGACGAGGAGTGTGTAGAAGCCGTCGAAGGTGGCACACACCTCTTTCAGCGCCGTTTCGACGTCCTTGCCCTGCGCGAGCTGATGGGCGACGAAGCGCGCACCGACCTCGGTGTCGTTCTCACTGTCGAATTCGACGCCCTGCGCGCGCAATTCGCGGCGGATCGTCGCATGGTTGGAGAACGAACCATTGTGCACCAGGCACTGTTCTGGGCCGACAGCGAAGGGGTGCGCACCCGACGGAGTCACCGCCGATTCCGTCGCCATGCGAGTATGTCCGACGCCCTGCCAGCCCGACGCCGATGCGAGGTTCCACTTCTGCGCCAGGTCACGCGGTGCACCAACACCTTTGAGCACGGTCAGGTCGGAGCCGAAGCCCGCGACGAGCGCCGTCGGAAAGGCGGAGCGGGCAGCGTCGAGGAGGGTTGCGGAGTCGAGGTCCGCCGATACGACCAGCGTGTCGTCGACCTTCTGCGCGGCAACGGGTATGCCGAGCGTCGAGGTGAGAAGTGCTGCAGCGTCGGCAGGTTCGGCGTCGGCGTCGAGGAGGCAAACGCAGCCGTGTCCGGCGGGCGCCCAGTCTGGGTTGCCGTACACGGCGATGCCCGCCGAGTCTGCGCCGCGGTCTTGCATCTCGCCGAGCATTCCGGAGAGGAGTTCCCCGAGGCGGGGGTAGAGATCGGGGTTGCGCAGGTGCAACCCGACGATTCCGCACATGATGTGGACCTTTCGTTGGTTGGGGTGATCTCGACAAGCTCGATCAGCGGTAGGGAGCTCGATCAGCGGTGGCCGGCTCGATCAGCGGGTGGTCTAGAAGGCCGTCAGGTACTGGTCGACCTCCCAGGGCGAGACGGCGGAGTGCCAGGCGAAGAACTCTTCGCGCTTGAGGTGCGAGAAGTACTGCGAGACGGTCTGTGCGTCGGCGGGCCACTCGTCGGGGATCGCGGCGTCGAGCGTGGCTGTGACGACCGCGTCGGCTTCGAGCGCTTCGACGGCGTGCAGCAGTGTGAGCGGCAGTGACGAGATGTGGCTGGGGCAAGTGCCGAGCGCGCCGGGGTCGAGGCTGCGCTTGATGCCGTCGAGTCCCGCGCCGAGTGCCGCCGCGACGGCCAGGTACGGGTTGGCCGAGCCGTCGCCGCCACGTAGTTCGACGCGCTGCTCGTCGGGGATGCGGACGTAGTGGGTTCGGTCGTTGCCGCCGTAAGTGGGGAGTCGGGGTGCCCACGATGCGCCCGATCGGGTCGCGGTGGCGCCGGTTCGCTTGTAGGAGTTGACTGTTGGTGCCATCACGGCCTGCAGGGCGGGAGCATGCTCGAGGATGCCGCCAACGAATCCGTATGCCTGCGCCGAGAGGCCGAGGCCGCGCTCGTCGTCGTCGGCTGCGTTCGGGAAGACCGGGTTTCCGGCCGAGGTAAGCGAAAGGTGAAGGTGCAGACCGGAACCGGTGCGTTCGGCGAACGGCTTGGGCATGAAGGTGGCCACCATGCCGCGCTCGGCAGCGAAGGTGGAGAGCAGGTAGCGCAGGGTGATCACGCGGTCGGCGGTGGTCAGCGCGTCGGAGTAGGCGAAGTTCTGCTCGAATTGGCCGTTGCCGTCTTCGTGGTCGTTGGCGTAGTTGCTCCAGCCGAGCTGGTTCATGGCCGTCGAGACGGTGGTGAGGTGGTCGTACATGCGGGTGAGGCCGCGGACGTCGTAGCAGGGTCGGTCGGAGTCGTCGGCCGCGTCTGCGGTGATCAGCGAGCCGCTAGCGTCGCGCTTGAGCAGGAAGTACTCGACCTCTGCGCCGACCCAGGGCTCGAAGCCGGCGTCGGCGGTCTGAGCGATCAGGGACTTGAGGATGTTGCGGGGAGCGAACGGCCACGGCTTGCCCAGCACGTAGGGATCACAGTGGACGATGGCCAGCCCCTCCTTGATGAAAGGCACCGGGAGGAACGACGAGACGTCGGGGATGGCCATCAGGTCGGGGTCTTTGGGCTCCTGGCCGATCGCGCCCACGGCGTAGCCGGCGAAACCGACTCCATCGGTGGCCAATTCGTCGACTGCCTCGACCGGAACGAGCTTGGCGCATGGCTTGCCACGCAGGTCGACGAACATGGCGAGGATGAACTTGGTGTTGTTGGCCTCGCAGAGCTCGGCGAGGGTCTGGGTGTCAGTCATGGTTGCTCCGGGAGTTCGGGGGGGAGTGAATCCAGTATGTCTACTCGTATGAACCTTTGTCTAGTCCTAGTAGACGCTTCGGGTATTGCGGTTGCGTTAAGCCCGCGTGAGGTCGTGGTATCGGGATGAGGCGGGTGCACGCTCGGCGGGATGGGGCGCACAGTTGGCAGGCCCGGCTCCGGGACGCAGAACGCCCGTGAGTGTGCGGGTCGTTCCGCACTCACGGGCGTTCTCACGGTCGAGGATTGCTCAAGATGACGTTGCTGTGGTGGCGCCAGCCGGTTGTGTGTTTGTGGCAGTGGGTAGTTCGCGCTCGATGTTCTCTGCGGCCCGCTCGGGGTGAAGACCGGAGAATCCACCCGGAGCGTGCCCGACGCCGGCCGCGGGGATCTCGTAGGCGGTCTCGGCGTGGATGGTGGAATCGAGGCCGAGGGTCTCGGTCTCGGCGTCGACGCGCAGGCCGATTGTCTTGTCGATGGCCTTCGCGATGAGCCAGGTCATCACGAACGAGAACGTGCAGGTGATCACAATACCGGCTAGTTCGCGCCAGAGGAGACCGAAGTCGCCACCGAAGAGGATGCCCGTCAGACCTGCGGGTGCGGCGGACGCCGCGAAGAGCACGATGCAGAACGTTCCGACGATGCCGCCGATGCCGTGCACGATGAAGGCGTCGAGGCTGTCGTCGACCTTGAACCGAGACTTGATGCTCATCAGGAATGCGACGACGCCGGCCGCGAGCAGTCCCACGCAGAGTGCACCAATCGAATTGACCGCATTGGCCGACGGAGTGATACCGACGAGGCCGGCGATCGCGCCGGTAATGACACCCAACGATGTCACGTGGCCTTCACGAATCTTCTCGATGATGGCGAAGCCGATCATGCCGGCGCTACCGGCCAGCAGCGTGTTGAGGATGACGAACTGGGTCAAGAAGGTCGCCCCCAGGGCACAGCTGCCGTTGAAACCGAACCAGCCGAACCACAGGATGCCGCCACCGAGAAGGACCATCGGCACGTTGTGTGGGCGCTCCATGCGCTTGCGGCGTGCACCGAGCACGAGTGCCAGCGCAAGCGCTGCGACACCTGAATTCATGTGCACCGCAGTACCGCCCGCGAAATCGTGTATGCCGATCTTGTTCAGCAGGAAGCCGCCCTTGGCGTCGTCGGTGTCTGCGCTGAATACCCAGTGGGCGACCGGGAAGTAGACCAGCGTCAACCAGATGGGCACAAAGACCAGCCAAGCCGAGAACTTCATGCGGCCGGCCGCACCGCTGGCCACGATCGCCACGGTGATCGCGGCGAACAGGATGAACCATGCTGCGTAGTAAAGGACTTGGGTTCCGCCCGAGCCGTCGTCGGTCTGGTGGTTGAGGAGTCCGATGTAGTCGGATGGGTTACCGATCAGCCCCCAACCCTTGACCGACGGCCCCGAGACGAGGCCGTACCCGTACACGACGTAGAGCACGCTGGTGATGCCGAGGGTGATGAGCACCATCGTCATCATGTTCAGCACATTGCGCGACCCGAGCATTCCTCCGTAATAGAAGGCGAGCCCGGGAAACATGAGCAGAACGAACACGAATGCGGCAAGCATCCACGACAGATCCGCGTGGGCAGCAAGTTGTTCCATGGCAGGTCCTCGGGTTTGGTGATCTCGACAAGCTCGATCAGCGGGGTTGGGTCGATCAGCGGGGTTGGGGTCGATCAGCGGTGGTCGGCGGGTCGATCAGGGGGTGATCTCGACAAGCTCGATCAGCGGGGTGGGGTCTGTCTCTTATACACATC
>NZ_LZTC01000057.1:0-694 GCF_001665905.1 Gordonia sp. 852002-50395_SCH5434458 | reverse complement strand
GGCCGGCTCAATCAGCGGAAAGGGCCCCACGCGCGGGCCGGGTGCTGACCCCGCTGGTCGAGCTTGTCGAGACCACCTCACCCCGCTGGTCGAGCCCAGCCACACCGCTGGTGATTTCGACTCGGCTGCTCGCTTCGCTCGCGGCCGGCTCAATCAGCGGAAAGGGCCCCACGGGCGGGTCGAGCCAACCGCCGCTGGTCGAGCTTGTCGAGACCACCTCACCGCAGCCGAGCGTCTACGCCCCGTCTTGTCGGTTGCGCGAGAGTTGTTGCAGCAACTCATAATCTCCAGCAATGAGGGCCTTCCGCTTGCCGCGGGACCAGTTCTGAACGCGCTTCTCGAGCGCGTACGCCTCTGCGATGGTTGGACATTCGTGTTGGTACACGAGCCGAACAGGCAGCCGGCAGCGCGTGTAGCGACTGCCCTGACCGCTGTTGTGCTGCTCGAGCCTCGACTCCACGTTCTGGGTGCTGCCCACGTAAAAGCTGCCGTCAGCGCACTCGAGGATGTACATGTAGCCGGTCATCCGACAACTATGCACTCACCGCTCGACTGTCGAATTTCTCTGTCCACAGGCCGCTTAGTGGTCTCGACAAGCTCGACCAGCGGGGTTGGCTCGACCAGCGGGGTTGGCTCGACCGGCGAGTGGGGGCTCGGCCGGCGGTGGGGTGGTCTCGACAAGCTCGACCAGCGG
>NZ_LZTC01000056.1:0-2994 GCF_001665905.1 Gordonia sp. 852002-50395_SCH5434458 | reverse complement strand
GGAACAACGGGTTCATCGAGTCGTTCAACAACCGGCTGCGTGACGAGTGTTTGAACCGCAACTGCTGGCCCACCCTGTTGGAGGCCCAGGTGGTCATCGGCGACTTCAAGGCCGACCACAACCACCGACACCGGCATTCGGCACTGGGCTATCGAACCCCGGCCGAGTACGCTGCCGGATGCACCCACCAGCATCACCCCGTGGGCTGCGAGATCGACTGACCGACTGCAAGAAGATACTGGCTCTAGAACTGCCTGGACCGGTTATCGGGGACCTGCCACGAGCGCCGGTACCTTTACGGATCAGCGATCTCACGATATTTGAGGGACTCGGAGAGACCCTCTCAACGCCCACTCGGGATATCGCGGACCTGTTCGGTGGATGGACTAAACAGCCGACTCCGGTTCCGGTCTCGCTGCGCGAGTTTCTTGATCTGGTGTCGCTTCCAGCGCCTATCCCACAGCGGATGCTCCGGGATCAGGCCATGCTCAACCGGCTAATCCGTCGCCGCCGCGATGACGAGAGAGGAGAGAGCGATGCCAGCTACTCGCCAAGTTAATGAGGATTAGTGGTTCTCGGGACCTCGCGCGTCTGAACTCGCCCAGGTTGCTCGTCACCATCGAACCGCAGCATCTGTGCACGGTCATCGCCCGTGGGAACTGCGACGAGTCGCGTAGCCGTTAGTTCGGTGATTCGGCCCTGAATGATAGCCATGCGCTTGCCTACCTCTAGACGCCCCGAGTCCAGCGATATCTCAAGCGCCTGCACCAGGCGGAACATGGCTTCGTCACTGACCTGAAAAGGAAAGTCTTGGTCTGGTTCCAGGTCCACCCTGATCTCTGGCCATGTGAAGGAAATTGCCTCTCCTGAAAGGAGCTTCGCTACGTCTATCATTTCACGTGCCTGGTCTCCGGTGTAGCTGGATGGGAAGAGGATACGTTTGTTGGTGTGCTGTTGGATGGTCACCAATGCGCGCGCAATCTTCGCTAGACGAACCACACTCATGTCGCGTTCCCTTCCGGTTGTGGACGTCGAAATGGCTGAGAACTGACGCGGGCCGTAAGCGGTAGATACCCCCAGCGTGTTCGGGTCGTGCAGATTTGCGATGAACTCGAGACTGTCAACGATGTCGGCAGGCCGGCGCCCAGCCGGGTCTGTGGTCACTTGCATATTGACCGTCAGGTTGGGGTAGTCACTTGCGAGAATTTCGAGACGCACGAATCCAGATGGGCCCTCCCAGACTGTGCGCGTCCCCCCAGCGGGTCCCCGTGTGCGCTCAACCAGCCGCACTTCTAGCTCCGCAAGCGTGCTCTCATCAGGTGAAAGCACGGCGACGACCAATTCGGTTTCCGTGCGTTCGTCAGGTGCAGTCTCCGAGGGCGATACGGACAGCTCCACGTCGATGTCATCGCTGTCCAAGATTCCCAGTCCACCTGGGAGTGACAGGCGGACGTTCACTGAGCCTCTCGGCAGCGAAACTGGTGTGCCGAACTCGTGGTAGCGGCGGTACTCCGTATCGAGGTCGCTGCCTTCGTCGATCTTTACGCTGTACTCGCCCGTGATCGGACGCTCCTCAAGGGCCGCCAAACTCCGGGCAAAGATGGCTATCAATAACCAGCCGTCCGGCGACCCGTACGCCACCTGTGCAACCATGCCCGGTCGGTTTGCTTCGGACCCGTCGGGCGGTGACGCGGTCATGGACAGCTCGTATCGGTAGTGCGGATCGTAGGCATTGATTGCCTTGTAGATCTCCATCAGGTCCGAACGAACGTCCAGCGGTTGCAAGGCCTCGCCGGGAGTACGGTCCGCTCGTCGAGCGATGACGCTGGCGAGCAAATCTGTCTGCTGCTGTAACCGGTCTTTGCCGTCACGGAGGTAGTAGTCGATGACCATCGGATTCTGAGCCGCGAACAGATCAAGGCGGTTCAGACCCACCCAACGGCACGGAAAAACGACGTCGGCCGTCATCTGGCCAAACCATGCCTCATTCACCGGTGTGGGATCGAGGGGCAGCACAAGAGACCACGACGAGATCTCCCACTGCTCGGCCTCAGCAGACTTCAGCAACTCGTCGAACGATGCCCTGATCTTCCGCTTCTGCGAGCTGGTCAAGTTCGAGGCAAACTTCTTGACCTGGTACACGTCTCGTAGCGCGCGATCGTCGGACAGCGGAACGAAGACGTCTACTCCGCCGTCGCCTCGGCCCGGCCGGATCCGCCACGCATTCGGGTACTCAGTGCACAACAGCATTGCGACGACTGCTTCAACGTCTTCACCGCTCTGTCGGGTCCACTCGACGCGCGCCATCACTACATCTTTCCAGCTCCCCCGAGCCCGGCACTGCTGCGACGCGTGTGAATTACAAGGCGCAGCTGCCCCGCAGTCGCGCGTGCCAGCCGATCGCCACTGCCGCCAACCGTTCCACGGTCAGCTATGGGGTAACTCGTCCTACTTCAACACGTCTCGTTACCAGTTTAAGTACCTGCGGACATGGGTAGCCATCGTCACGACGACGACTGTCGATGATCACCAAGATTGGTGAATTGAATCGCCCCGGGTTTGCTGGGGGCTCGTTTACTTGGTTCCAGCGTTTGCCGGGACCGGGTTCTCACGGTAGCTGGTGACCGGGTGGGTCGACCAGTAGGTGGTCTTGTACTCGACGGGTGGGACGTGTCCGATCTCGCCGTGCAGGCGGCGGTGGTTGAACCAGTCGATGTACTCGGCGACGGCGATCTCGACTTCGCCGACCCTGCGCCAGCCGCCTCTCGGGCGCATGACTGGGTTACGGATGCACTCGGCTTTGAACAGAGAGTTGAACGCCTCAGCCATCGCATTGTCGTATGAATCACCCTTAGAGCCAACAGAAGTCACCGCATCAGCCTCAGCCAATCGTTCGGTGTAACGGATCGCTCGATACTGACCGGGCTCAACCAGTCGATGCAACACCGGCTTGTTGGAGCAACAATAGCTGCTCGTTGAAGGCCTCAGCGGGAG
>NZ_LZTC01000055.1:0-125675 GCF_001665905.1 Gordonia sp. 852002-50395_SCH5434458 | reverse complement strand
GTTCCGGATTCTCCGGCATACCCGGCTTGGCGTTGAGCCGCCACGCGACACGTCCGGTGTCGGGGCCTTCGGTGATCATGCGGGTGGTGAACTGCCCGGGTTTTGTGCCGACTCTCCGGTTGTGCACATCGCACGCCGGGACGAGTTGGTCGATATCGGTCAACCCACCGTCGGCCCAGTCTTTGGCGGCGTGATGCATCTGCACCCGTGATGCGGGCTGGTTGCAGCCGGGTGCCGAACACATCTTCCCGCCCGCCGAAGCAAAGGAGGCGAGTCGTTGTCCGAGTGACGCGATCCGCTTCGACCGACCCAAATACAGCGGGATGCTGGTGTGCTCACCGAACACCGCCAAATACTGGCTCGCCCCGGTGGAGGCGGCCATTTCGATCACATCGCTGATCGGGAGCAGTGTTCCGGACGTGGTCTGTGCGATCCCTGCCTGCTCTTCGAGTTCCTGCAGGCTGGTGGTGACGATCACCTGGATCGGTAATCCGCGATGGGTGTTGCCGAGCATCCCTGATTCAAGTACTTGCTGCAGGAGTGCGGAGAACGCGTCGTGGTTGCGTTGCGCGGGTGAGCGTTCATCACGTAGCGCCGCGGCCGCGACCTGTTCAGCATTCGCCATGGTGATCGGCCCGACCGGCGACTCCGGGTCGTCCGGGTTGTTCATGCCCGGTTTAGCCCACGCATCGAGCACCGTGTCGAGCCGGGCGCGGGCGATCGGATCCAAATCGGCAGTCAACCGCGACATCAACTGAGCGTTCTGCCGGTTCACCCACAGGCGACGTCGACGTTTACGGTCCTTCGAGGTGGTCAGCGTCCCATCCGGATCCAGGTGCGCCAACAATCGTGAACCCAAATTGGTGATCTCGGCAGGGGTGAATTGGACCGCGTAGCCGGCCATCTGTGCTTCGGCCGCCGCTTTCGTCTCGGCCGACACCTCACCGGGGATCGCCTCCAAAACCTCCAACACCGCCCGCACGTGCGCGCCCGCGACCCGACCCTCCGCCACATAGCCGGCCAACGTTGGGCATGCGGGTGGTAGTCGGTCGCCGCAGATCGTGGTGAACGAGCCGGTCGCCGCGATCACCCGATGCCGCGCGGCGGGGTCACCGATGTGCAGACCCTGCCCAATGAAATTGCGGATGTCGCGGAAACCCGACGCGCGGGGTAGGTCGCGGTCGGAGGCCTCCACAATCAAGCGATCGGTGACCGCACCCGCGGTCCGCAACGCCAACCGTTCTGCCTCAACGGTGGCTTCGACCAGCGCGGCATCGGATACCAGCGACACATCGACGGCAGCCAACTCATCCAGCACCGCGGCAAGCCGTGACAGCTTTTCCGCCACCACCGCATCCGCCGATCCCACCGCAGCAGTCGCCAAAGCCAAAGGTGCACGGCCATTCTCGCTGTTGTTGCGATTGCTGTTGCTGTTCACGTGCCGCCACCCCCGCCCCGCGTCGTGTCGAATATGTGTTCTACATTACCCGACAATACCGACACCGTCCAGGAATAATCGAAGAAACTTTCGACGGATCGTGATCGGGTCACCGAGGCTGGATGACTATGCGACTGCCTCCGCGCCTTACTGCCGCGTTGGTCCTGACAGACCGCATTCGGAAACCGGTGGTGCCGCCACATATCCTGGACACATCAACCCGACCGATCAGGAGACACCCATGCTCGCCCGAACCGACCTGCGCGGTAGCTCGCCGACGCTCGCTGAGCTGCGTCGCGCGTTGCCCCGTGGGGGCACCGACGTCAACGCCGTGCTGGATACGGTGACGCCGGTGGTGCATGCGATCGCCGATCGCGGCGTCGAGGCAGCACTCGAGTACGGCGAGAAGTTCGACGGCGTTCGTCCGTCGAGTGTTCGGGTTCCCGCCGATGTGATCGCGGATGCCCTGGCGAAACTCGATCCGGCCGTCGCTGATGCGCTGCGTGAGTCGATCACTCGCGCTCGGCTCGTCCATGCCGATCAGCGTCGTACGACGTCGCGCACACAGGTCGTCGACGGGGGAGCCGTCAGCGAAAAGTGGATTCCCGTCAGGCGTGTTGGCCTGTACGTACCCGGCGGCAATGCTGTCTACCCGTCGTCGGTCATCATGAACGTCGTTCCCGCGCAGGAGGCGGGCGTCGGGTCGCTCGTCGTTGCGTCGCCCCCGCAGAAGGACTTCGGCGGTTGGCCACACCCGACCATCCTCGCCGCGTGCGCTCTTCTCGGCGTCGACGAGGTCTGGGCCGTCGGTGGCGCGCAAGGCGTCGCGCTCCTTACCTATGGCGGTACGGATACCGACGGTGCGGTCCTCGACCCGGTCGACCTCATCACCGGTCCCGGCAACATCTACGTCACGGCAGCCAAGCGCCTGTGTCGCGGACTCGTCGGCATCGATGCCGAGGCCGGTCCCACCGAGATCGCCATCCTCGCCGACGATTCGGCAAACCCGGCCTTCGTCGCCGCAGACCTCATCAGCCAGGCCGAGCACGACGTCCTCGCGGCGTCGGTGCTCGTGACCGACAGCGTCGCCCTGGCCGACGCCGTCGACGCAGAACTCGACCGCCAGATCGCCGAGACCAAACACCGTGAACGGGTCACCACGGCGCTCAGCGGCAAGCAGTCGGGTGTCGTGCTCGTCGACGACGTCGAGGCCGGTCTTGCCGTGGTCGACGCCTACGCGGCAGAGCACCTCGAGATCCAGACGCGCGACGCCGCGCAGGTCGCCGATCGCGTGCACAACGCCGGCGCGATCTTCGTCGGCGACTTCGCGCCGGTCAGCCTCGGAGACTATTGCGCGGGATCGAATCACGTTCTGCCGACGTCGGGTTCGGCTCGGTTCGCGTCGGGTCTCTCGGTACAGACCTTCCTGCGTGGCGTGCACGTCATCGACTACGACGAGGCGGCGCTGCGCGACGTCTCCGCCCAGGTGGTCACCTTGGCGCAGGCCGAAGACCTTCCGGCACACGGCAATGCGATCACCCGCAGGTTCTCGGGGGCTGTCGCCGAGGCAGCAAAGTGACGCCCGCAGCTACAGGCGCTCAAGTACCCGGAGTCCAGATTCCCGGAGCTCGGATCACCGTCGACGATCTTCCGCTCCGCGACAACCTGCGCGGCAAAAGCGCTTATGGCGCACCGCAATTGAAGGTTCCTGTCGTTCTCAACACCAACGAGAACCCGCACCCGCCGTCTCCGGAGCTGATCGCCGACGTCGCTGAATCGGTCGGCGCCGCTGCGGCCGAGCTGCACCGTTACCCGGACCGTGACGCTGTCGCGCTGCGTAGCGACCTCGCCGCCTACCTCAGCGCCGCCACCGGAACCCACCTCGGCGTCGAAAACGTCTGGGCGGCAAACGGTTCCAACGAGATTCTGCAGCAACTCCTGCAGGCGTTCGGCGGGCTCGGCCGTGCGGCGCTGGGCTTCGTGCCCAGCTACTCGATGCATCCGATCATCTCGGACGGCACCGACACCACGTGGCTCGAAGCCAAGCGCAGCGCCGACTTCTCCCTCGACATCGACTATGCGGTCGGTGAGATCTCCGCGCGACGCCCCGACATCGTGTTCGTGACCTCTCCCAACAACCCGACGGGCGCGTCGATCTCGAATGACGGGTTGCGGGCGATCGTCGACGCCGCACCGGGCATAGTGATCGTCGACGAGGCGTATGCGGAGTTCTCCGAGCAGCGCAGCGCCGTCGAGTTGATCGACGAGTTCCCGACGAAGGTCGTCGTCAGCCGGACGATGAGCAAGGCGTTCGCCTTCGCAGGCGGTCGGCTCGGTTACCTTGCGGCGTCGCCCGCGATCGTCGACGCCCTGCAACTGGTGCGGCTGCCGTATCACCTGTCCGTGCTCACGCAGGCCGCTGCGCGAGCGGCGCTGCGCCACGCCGACGAGACGCTCGGCGGAGTCGCGAAGATCATCGCCGAGCGCAAACGCGTCGTCGCAGAGCTCGAGAAGGCGGGATTCGACGTTGTCGATTCCGACGCCAACTTCGTGTTGTTCGGACGCTTCGCCGACGCTCCGGCATCGTGGCAGCGCTACCTCGACAACGGCGTGTTGATCCGCGACGTAGGAATTCCCGCGCATCTCCGTGTCACGATCGGATTGGTTGACGAGAACGACGCGTTCCTCGACGTCAGCCGGAAGCTCGCCACCACAGATCTGGAGAAGTCACAGTGACCACCCCGGCACCGCGTATCGCACGCGTCGAACGGACGACCAAGGAGTCGTCGATCGTCGTCGAACTCAACCTCGACGGCACCGGCGTCACAGCGATCTCGACGGGCATCCCGTTCTTCGACCACATGTTGACCGCCTTCGGCGCACACGGCAGCTTCGATCTGACCGTCGAGGCGAAGGGCGACGTCGAGGTCGAGGGACACCACACCATCGAAGACACCGCGATCGTGCTCGGTCAGGCACTTGGTCAGGCTCTCGGCGACAAGAAGGGAATTCGCCGCTTCGGCGACTCGTACATCCCGATGGACGAGACGCTCGCACACGCCGTCGTCGACGTGTCGGGCCGACCGTACTGTGTTCACACCGGCGAGCCCGAGCACATGTTGACCGCGGTGATCGGCGGCTACCCCGGCGTGCCCTACTCCACGGTGATCAACCGGCACGTCTTCGAGTCCATCGCGCTCAACGCGCGTATCGCCCTGCACGTGCGCGTGCTCTACGGCCGCGACCAGCACCACATCACCGAGGCCGAATTCAAGGCGGTCGCCCGCGCGTTGCGTGCGGCGACCGAGGCCGATCCGAGAGTCAGTGGAGTGCCATCCACCAAGGGCGCTCTATGAGTGCGACGAACATCGTCGTCCTCGACTACGGCTCGGGCAATCTGCGCTCAGCCCAGCGCGCACTGGAGCGCACCGGCGCCGACGTCACCGTGACCAGCGACTTCACCGCTGCGCTTGAAGCCGACGGGCTGGTCGTGCCGGGTGTCGGCGCGTTCGCGGCCTGCATGGACGGGTTGCGCGCGGTCCACGGCGACCGGATCATCGGCCGACGCCTCGCCGGCGGACGCCCGGTGCTCGGCATCTGTGTCGGCATGCAGATCCTGTTCGAGCGCGGCGTCGAATTCGGTGTCGAGGCCGACGGATGCGGCGAATGGCCGGGAACGGTCTCGCGGCTCGACGCTCCCGTGCTGCCGCACATGGGGTGGAACACCGTCGACGCCCCGACCGACTCGACGCTGTTCAAGGGAATCGACCCGGCAACCCGCTTCTACTTCGTGCACTCGTACGCGGCGCAGACGTGGGAGATGGACAACGTCGGATCGCCACTCGCCGCACCGGCCCTGACGTGGGCCGAGCACGGCAGCCGCTTTCTTGCGGCGGTCGAGAACGGCGCACTGAGTGCCACACAGTTCCACCCGGAGAAGTCGGGGGACGCGGGCGCCGAACTGCTGCGCAACTGGGTCGGGAGCATCGCATGAGCGGGTCCGACGGTGTGCCCGAGCGCCCGCACTTCTCCTACGGGCGGTTCGTGACACTCGTCTTGGGTTCCGGGGTCCTCGTGCTGGTGATCGGCATTCCGATCATCCTGGCGCTGGCACACTGGTCACCGATCGCAGGCTTGGTCGCTGCGCTGCTCGTGGTGCTCGCGATGATCGGGACGATCGGCTGGATGTCGCGTCGGATCATCGGTAACTACGAGCGCAAGGTTCGCGCCCTCGACGAGGGAAACGCAAGCCCCTGACCTGACGCACGGCCGCGAACACCGCAAGACCAGTCCGAGAACAACAGACCGTACGAGACACACAGACCCGTACGAGAACAACAGACAGGAAAGACCTCACGTCATGGGGAAGACCCTCGAACTCCTACCAGCTGTCGATGTTGCCGATGGACAGGCCGTTCGGCTCGTCCGGGGTGCGGCAGGCACCGAAACCGCCTACGGCTCGCCCCGCGACGCCGCGCTGGCATGGCAACGCGACGGTGCCGAGTGGATTCACCTCGTCGACCTCGACGCCGCTTTCGGTCGGGGCAACAACCGTGAACTGCTCGCAGGTGTGGTGGGCGAGCTCGACGTGAAGGTCGAGTTGTCAGGCGGAATCCGCGACGACGAGTCCCTCGAGGCCGCACTCGCCACGGGCTGTACCCGCGTCAATCTCGGTACGGCCGCACTCGAAAACCCCGAGTGGTGCAGACGTGCGATCGCCAACTACGGCGACCGCATCGCTGTCGGACTCGACGTCGTCGCAGACGGTGACTCGTATCGACTGCGTGGTCGGGGATGGGTCACCGACGGCGGCGACCTGTGGGAGGTCCTCGCCCGACTCGACGGCGACGGCTGCGCCCGTTATGTCGTCACCGACGTCAGCAAGGACGGCACGCTCGGCGGGCCGAATCTCGAGCTGCTGTCCGAGGTCACCAAGGCGACCGACGCGCCCGTCGTCGCATCGGGTGGCGTGTCGGCTCTCGGTGATCTCATCGCCATCGCGAGCCTCACCGACCAGGGTGTCGAGGGTGCGATCGTCGGTAAGGCTCTCTACGCGGGGCGATTCACCCTGCCCGACGCTTTGGCGGCGGTCGGTAACCTGTGACAACCGGTTCCGGCCTGGATCTGCCCGCACTCCTCGAGGTTGCGGGCAGCATTCTCGACGGTGTCTCCGGGGAGTTCGTCGCCGGGCTCGGCGCGCCGAGCGCCGTCGTGAAGGGTGCGACAGACTTCGCTACCCAGGTCGATCTCGACCTCGAACAGCGCATTCGACAGCAACTCACCGACCGGACCGGAATCGACGTGCACGGCGAAGAATTCGGTGGACCACCGGTGACCGACGGTGCTGTATGGGTTCTCGATCCGGTCGACGGGACGTACAACTTTTCGACGGGCATGCCGCTCACCGGCATCCTGCTCGGACTGCTCGTCGACGGTGAGGCGGTACTCGGTCTCACGTGGCTGCCGCTGACCGCAACGCGCTACGCCGGCTACGTGGGAGGTCCGCTGTACCGCAACGGCGTTCCGATGGCCGCACACCCTCCGACAACGCTCGCCCAGACAGCAGTCGCGTTCGGGCCGTTCAACGTCAGTCACGGCGGTCGCTACCCCGGGGTGCGACGAGCTCAACTGCTCGAAGCGCTGAGCGTGCGAGCGGCCCGACTGCGCATGACGGGCAGCACGGGCGTCGACATGGCGTACGTAGCTGCCGGAATCTTCGGTGCCGCAATAGCTTTCGGTGCACACGCCTGGGACAACGCCGCCGGAGCCGCCCTGGTGCGTGCCGCCGGTGGGGTGGCGACCGACCTCGCGGGGAACCCGTGGACCGCGTCGTCGCCGTCGCTGGTGACCGCGATGCCCGACGTGCACCACGAGTTGATGGCCGTGATCGACGACGTCGGCGGGTGGTCCGGCAGCGACATCTCCAGCACCGACAGCCCCGGCACAGACGACAGGACTTCTCGATGACCCTCGCAACACGCGTGATCCCGTGCCTCGATGTGGACGACGGTCGGGTCGTCAAGGGCGTCAATTTCCAGAACCTCCGCGACGCAGGCGACCCCGTCGAATTGGCCGCCCGGTACGACGCCGAGGGCGCAGACGAGTTGACCTTCCTCGACGTCACCGCGTCGAGTTCTGGACGCGCCACGATGATCGACGTGGTGCACCGCACCGCCGACGCCATCTTCATCCCGCTGACCGTCGGAGGTGGCATCCGCACAGTCGACGACGTGGACGCGATGCTGCGCGCAGGCGCCGACAAGGTGAGCGTCAACACCGCGGCAATCTCCCGGCCGGAGGTGCTCGCCGAGATGAGCCGACGGTACGGATCGCAGTGCATCGTGCTCTCGGTCGATGCCCGAACGGTTCCAGAGGACGCCGAGCCGACGCCGTCCGGGTGGGAGGTCACCACCCACGGCGGACGCAAGGGCACCGGAATCGACGCCGTCGAATGGGCGCAGCGCGGTCAGCAGCTCGGCGTCGGCGAGATCCTGTTGAACTCGATGGACGCCGATGGCACCAAGCAGGGTTTCGATCTGCGGATGCTCGCCGCGGTCCGCGCGGTGGTCGACGTCCCGGTGATCGCCAGTGGTGGAGCAGGCAAGGCCGCAGACTTCGCGCCCGCGGTGCTGGCGGGAGCCGACGCAGTGCTCGCCGCATCGGTATTCCACTTCGGCGAGCTCACGATCCCAGAGGTCAAGGGTGCGATGGCAGCCGAAGGCATCGTCGTACGTACCGAACGCGACACAGAAGGGCAGGTCTGATCGCATGGCACTCGCGCCGGAACTGACCGCACAGCTCAAGCGCAACGCGGATGGGCTTTTCGCCGCGGTCGCCCAAGAACGCTCCACCGGGCAGGTCCTGATGGTCGCGTGGATGGACGACACGGCACTCGAGCGCACACTCGCGACACGTCGCGCCACCTACTACTCACGCTCACGTCAGGAGTACTGGGTCAAGGGCGACACCAGCGGGCACACCCAATACGTGCACGACGCTCGTCTCGACTGCGACGGCGACACGATCCTGCTGATCGTCGACCAGGTCGGTGCCGCCTGCCACACCGGCAACCACAGCTGTTTCGACACCCCGTCGCTGCCCTTCGACGTCGACGACGAGCAGGGCGACGATCAGCACGCCGACGGGGCGGGCGCGGCGTCGAGTTGATGCCTGGGACAATCGTCGGGGAGACACTCTCCCCACAGCTCCGCACTTCACGAGCTCGAATGCCGCACGACGCTGCGGCCGAGGACTCGACGCGGACCAGCCGACGGAAGGCGGTGACGCAGTCATGCCACTGATCCAGATCTCGCAGACCCCAGGTCTCTCCGACCGGGTCAAACGCGAGACCATCGCGGCGGTGACCGAGGCGTACGCGAAGGCCACCGGCAAGAACCCGGATTCGGTATGGGTCACGATCACCGAGGTGCCCCGTTCACAGTGGGGCGTCGGCGGCGAGCCGCTCGGATGAGCGGCGAACACACACTCGCAGCGGCGACCGACGGCTCACGGAGCAGTTCTACGTCGACCACGAATGCCGATACGACGACGCTCGAGGAGTTCCTCGACCTCGCCTCCGACCATCGCGTCGTGCCGGTCACGCGCAAGGTGCTCGCCGATTCGGAGACGCCGTTGTCGGCGTATCGGAAATTGGCGGGTGAGCGGGAGGGCACGTTCCTTCTCGAATCCGCGGAGAACGGCCGGTCGTGGTCACGGTGGTCGTTCATCGGCGTCGGCGCACCGTCGGCGCTGACCGTTGTCGACGGCAAGGCCGCCTGGTGGGGGACTGTTCCCGCAGGCGCTCCCGTCGACGGCGATCCGCTGACAGTGCTCGCCGAGTCGCTGCGGCTGCTCGCCACCGATCCCTTGCCCGGCATGCCGCCGCTGACCGGCGGGTTCGTCGGATTCATGGCGTACGACATGGTGCGCAGGCTCGAGCGTCTACCCGAGACGACAGTCGACGACCTCGGCCTTCCCGATCTGATGATGTTGTTGGCGACAGACCTTGCCGCCGTAGACCATCACGAGGGGAGCATCACCCTCATCGCGAACGCGGTGAATTGGGACGGCAGTGCCGAACGCGCCGAGGAGGCATACGTCGACGCCGTCGCCCGACTCGACGCGATGACGCAGGCGTTGGCTGCACCTGCACCGTCGACCGTGTCGCGCTTCGACAGGCCCGCACCCGACTTCCGCGTGCAGCGCACCCGCGAGGAGTACGGCGAGATCGTCACCGGCCTGGTCCGCGAAATCGAGGCGGGTGAGGCATTCCAGGTGGTGCCGTCGATGCGCTTCGAGATCGACACCGACGCCGATCCGCTCGACGTCTATCGCATTCTGCGGGCCTCCAACCCGAGTCCGTACATGTACCTGCTGCGCATGCCGGGTGTGGGTACCGACGACAGCGGCGCGCCTCGCACCCCGTTCACGATCGTCGGATCGAGTCCCGAGGCGCTCGTGACCGTGACCGACCGGGTGGCCACGACGCACCCGATCGCCGGGACCCGCTGGCGCGGAGCCACCGAAGAAGAAGACCAACTCCTCGGCAAGGAACTCACCGAGGACGAGAAGGAGAACGCCGAGCACCTGATGCTCGTCGACCTCGGTCGCAACGACCTCGGGCGTGTGTGCGCCCCGGGCACCGTCAAGGTCAGCGACTATCGCCACATCGAGCGGTACAGCCACGTGATGCACCTCGTGTCGACGGTGTCGGGCACGCTGCGCGACGACAAGCACGCGCTCGACGCTGTCACCGCATGCTTTCCTGCGGGAACGCTGACCGGTGCGCCCAAGGTGCGCGCGATGGAACTGATCGAAGCCAACGAGAAGACACGACGCGGCCTGTACGGCGGGATCGTCGGCTACCTCGATTTCGCAGGCAACGCCGACACCGCCATCGCGATCCGCACCGCACTGATGCGCACGGGCATCGCCTACGTGCAGTCGGGCGGCGGCGTGGTGGCCGACAGCGAATCCGACTACGAGTACAACGAGGCACGCAACAAGGCCACCGCTGTACTCAACGCGATAGCGGCTGCCACGACGATGCGTCGCGTCGGCGTGGAGAGTGACGGCGTGGAGAGTGACGGCGTGGAGAGTGACCGATGACCGTTCCCGACCCTGAACGAAATCCCGGCGCTGAAAGCCCTGATGTCGAGGGCGCTGAGGCGGGTAGTGCCGCCGACGATGAGAAGCAGGTGGCGCGAGCGCAGCGTCGAACAAAGCTTCTCGGATCGATACTGCTCGCCGCTGCGGCGCTCGCATTCTGGATTGCGTCGCGCCTGACCTGGGCAACGGTGCTCGCTGCCGACGGGCTGTCCCCGGCACGGACCTTCGACGTCAAGGGCAGCGACTGGAGCCCGTGGCTCACGCCACTCGCGCTGGTGTTGCTCGCGGCGATTCTGGCGGCGATGTCGCTTCGTGGGTGGGGTTTGCGCATCCTGGCGCTCCTGGTTGCCGCAGCGGGTGTGCTCGCCGCCTTCCCGGCGATCTCCCTCATCATGGGCGGAACCAACGACTTGTACGCCGCCACCGCCGCGGGTCTCAGCGATCGATACGTCGTGCAGTTGGTGACCACCAACAACTGGGTGGCCGCCGTTGTCCTCATCGGGTCGCTGTGCGCCGTCGCCGCCGGGGTGCTGCTCATGCGTGTCGCATCCGGCGCGGGCATGTCGTCGAAGTACAAGACGCCCGCCGCGCGACGCGAAGACATCGAGCGTGAGATCTTCGCTGAACACAAGCGGCGCCAGGCATCCGAATCGGCACAGGCCGACAAGAGTGGTCAGACGGACAAGAGTGTCCAGACCGGCAAGAGCGGCCAGACCGATGGCGACTCCCGGACCGCCGGCGCCGTCTCGTCGGCGGGGTCACCGGCGGCGGAGAAGAGCGCTGCGGCAGACGATTCGGCGGAGTCTGCCGAGTCGACGAGCGAGCGAGATGCTGAGCACGACGCGCCCAACGAGCGCATGCTCTGGGACGCTCTCGACACCGGGATCGATCCGACTGATCAACGATGACGAAAAACACAACCCGCTCCCGGCGCTTCGAAGGCGGCCGTCTACCCTGAGAGCACGAACAGAAAGGGAGCCAGCTGTCGTGAGCACGCCCACCGTCCTCGATTCAATTCTCGAGGGAGTGAAAGCCGATGTCGCCGCGCGCGAGGCGATCGTCGACTACGCGGCCGTCAAAAAGGCGTCCGTTGCCGCGCCGGCTCCTCGCGATGCGATGGCTGCGTTGCGCAAGACCGGAATCGGTGTCATCGCAGAGGTGAAGCGAGCGAGTCCTTCTAAGGGTGAGCTCGCCGACATCCCTGATCCAGCCGACCTCGCCGCCGCGTACGAAGCGGGTGGTGCGCGCATCATCAGCGTCCTCACCGAGGAGCGTCGGTTCCGTGGGTCGCTCGCCGATCTGGACGCCGTGCGCGCCCGCGTCGACATCCCCGTGTTGCGCAAGGACTTCATCGTCGGCCCGTACCAGATCCACGAGGCTCGCGCCCACGGCGCCGACGTCATCCTGCTGATCGTCGCGGCACTCGAACAGAATGTGCTCGCCTCGCTGCTCGACCGCACCGAGAGTCTCGGCATGACCGCGCTCGTCGAGGTGCACACCGAAGACGAGGCCAGCCGCGCTCTGGAAGCGGGTGCGTCGGTCATCGGTGTCAACAACCGCAACCTGAAAACCCTTGAGGTCGACCGCAATACGTTCGCGCGTATCGCTCCGGGTCTGCCAACCGAGACCATCCGGGTCGCCGAATCGGGTGTGCGCGGTACCGCAGATCTACTGGCATTCGCTGGTGCGGGTGCCGACGCGGTCCTCGTCGGTGAAGGCCTGGTCACCAGCGGCGACCCGCGTACTGCGGTCTCCGAACTCGTGACCGCCGGTACCCATCCTTCCTGTCCGAAACCCGTTCGCTGACACTCGCTTTCGATTTAGCGTCGACTTGCCGTGTCACGGACGACGAGATGTCTGTGAGAGTTCCGTGACCACCGAATCCCGATCCGACGATCAACTTCGCGCCGAGTTCCCCACTGCGAGTGTCGGAGTCAGCACCCGTACGTCGTCGGAACCCGACGCGGGCGGACACTTCGGCGTGTACGGCGGGCGTCACGTTCCCGAGGCGCTCATGGCGGTCATCGACGACGTGACCGCTGCCTACGAGAAGATGCGCACAGATGACGAGTTTCTCGGTGAGCTCGATCGGCTGCAGCGCGACTACGTCGGACGTCCCTCGCCGCTCTACGAAGCCACGCGCCTGAGCGAATTCGCCGGTGGCGCACGGATTTTCCTGAAGCGCGAAGACCTCAACCACACCGGTTCGCACAAGATCAACAACGTGCTCGGGCAGTTGTTGCTCGCCAAGCGCATGGGTAAAACCCGCATCATCGCCGAGACCGGTGCCGGTCAGCATGGTGTGGCCACCGCGACCGGCTGCGCACTGTTCGGTATGGAGTGCATCGTCTACATGGGCCGCGTCGACACCGACCGGCAGGCACTCAACGTCGCACGGATGCGACTGCTCGGCGCGGAGGTCGTCGCGGTCGACAACGGTTCTGCGACCCTGAAGGACGCGATCAACGAGGCGCTGCGCGACTGGGTGACCAACGCGCACAACACGTACTACTGCTTCGGTACCGCGGCCGGTCCGCATCCGTTCCCGATGATGGTGCGCGACCTGCAGCGCATCGTCGGACTCGAAGCACGCGCGCAGATCCTCGACCAGGCGGGGCGCCTACCCGACGCCGTCACCGCCTGTGTCGGTGGCGGGTCCAACGCCATCGGAATCTTCCATCCCTTCCTCGACGACTCCGAGGTGCGCCTCGTCGGCTTCGAGGCCGCGGGCGACGGCGTCGAGACCGGTCGACATGCCGCGACGTTCACCGGAGGCACACCCGGCGCATTCCAGGGTGCCTACTCGTACCTGCTGCAGGACGAGGACGGCCAGACCATCGAGTCGCACTCGATCTCAGCGGGACTGGACTACCCGGGGGTCGGGCCCGAGCACGCACAGCTCAAAGACACCGGCCGCGCCGAGTACCGTCCCATCACCGACACCGAGGCGATGGAGGCGCTCGCTCTGCTCAGCCGTCGCGAGGGCATCATCCCCGCCATCGAATCGGCTCACGCACTCGCCGGAGCTCTGGAGCTCGGTAAGGAACTGGGGGAGGGCGCGATCGTTCTGGTCAGCCTCTCCGGTCGCGGCGACAAGGACGTCGACACCGCTGCGCGCTGGTTCCACCTCTTCGACCCGCCACCATCGGAGAACGAGGTCGGCGTGACGACCGGTACGGCGGCCGCAACAAGCACCACGGGGGACGTGCAATGACACAGCCGAAGGCACCCGTGCACGCGGGACCGTCGAAGTTGAGCCCGGTCTTCGAGAAGTGTCGCGCCGAGGGACGTGCCGCGCTCATCGGGTATCTCCCTGTCGGCTACCCGACCGTCGAGAAGTCCATCGAGTCGTTCGAGACGATGGTCCGTGCGGGCTGCGACATCATCGAAGTCGGCGTGCCGTACTCGGATCCGGTCATGGACGGACCGACGATCCAGGAGGCCGCCGACCTCGCGCTGACCAACGGGGTGCGAGTCCGCGACGTATTCCGTGCCGTCGAAGCGATCACCGCCGCGGGCGGGAATGCCGTCGTCATGAGCTACTGGAATCCCGTGCTGCAGTACGGCGTCGACAAGTTCGCGCGTGACCTGGCGGCTGCGGGCGGTGCGGGCATGATCACGCCCAACCTGATCCCAGAAGAGGGTGCTGCCTGGCACGCGGCGTCCGACGAGTTCGACCTCGACCGCATCTACCTCGTCGCACCGTCGTCGACGACCGAACGCATCGCGCTGACCGTCGACGCATCGCGCGGGTTCGTCTACGTCGCGTCGACGATGGGTGTCACGGGAGCGCGCGACGCGGTGTCCGACGCCGCGCCAGAGCTGTGTGCACGCGTCCGCGAGTACTCCGACATCCCGCTCGGCGTCGGACTCGGTGTTCGAAATCGTGAGCAGGCGTCGCAAATCGCGAGCTACGCCGATGGAGTGATCGTTGGCTCGGCACTGGTCACAGCGGCCAAGGCAGGCCAAGACCACCTGGCCGACCTCGTCACGGAACTGGCTGCGGGCGTGCACGAACCGCGAGCAGACCTCTGACCGCCTCGGTGGCTTCGGCCGTGGGGTCCGCAGCGTCCGTTAGGGTGGCAGCGTGACAGCGCCGACGACGACGATGCTCGCCTACATCCCCAGCCCGCCGCAGGGCGTGTGGTACATCGGCTCGTTTCCGCTCCGGGCCTACGCGTTGTGCATCATCGTCGGCATCATCGTCGCCGTGTGGTGGGGAAACCGTCGGTGGATTGCCCGTGGTGGGCGTTCGGGCGAGGTTCTCGACGTTGCGATCTGGGCGGTTCCGTTCGGCCTGATCGGTGGTCGCATCTACCACGTGCTCACCGACTGGCAGATCTACTTCGGTGACGGCGGCAAGACCCCGATCGACGCATTCAAGGTCTGGGACGGCGGTCTCGGCATCTGGGGTGCCGTGTTGTTCGGCGGCCTCGGTGCGTGGATCGGCACCAGGCGCATGGGCATCAAACTGCCGCCGTTCGCCGACGCCATCGCGCCTGCGATCCTGCTCGCCCAGGCCATCGGTCGCCTCGGCAACTACTTCAACCAGGAACTCTACGGCCGACCGACCGACGTCCCGTGGGGCCTGGAGATCTACGAGCGCGTCGACGCATCGGGACAGGCCGACCCCGGCCTGATCACGGGAGTGTCGAACGGCCAGGTCGTCGCGGTCGTCCACCCGACGTTCCTGTACGAGCTCTTGTGGAATCTCCTGATCGTCGTGATCCTGGTGCTCGTCGACCGCTACTTCCGCATCGGCCATGGCCGTCTCTTCGCGCTCTACGTCGTCGGGTACTGCATCGGGCGGTTTGCCGTCGAACTCATGCGTTCCGATCCCGCCTTCACCCACATCGCAGGCGTCCGCATCAACGTGTTCACCGCGGCCCTCGGCATCGTCTGCGGCGCGATCTACTTCATCGTCGCGCCCCGCGGCCGGGAGCAGGGCCTCGAGGTCTACTGGCCCGAACGGGCCGCCGAACTCGAGGAGCTCGGCCACACCGGCGCCTACTTCGACGACGACATCGACGACGAGGACGACGACGGCGAGCACTTCTTCGACGATGAGGAAGCCGACGGCGACGCGGTCGAGGACGAAAAGGTGGAGGAAGACAAGACGGAGCGGGAAAAGGCCGCGGCCGCCGAAGCGGATCGTGACGAGGAGTCCGATGACTCGTCGTCGAAGACGATCCCGGTCGCGGCCGCTGCTGGTGCGGCGGTTGCCGTCGGCGGTGCCGCTGCTGTCGGCGCGGACGAAGAGGCGCCGGACGAAGGGGCGCCGGACGAAGAGGCATCGGACGACGAGGCGTCGGACACCGACGTCGACGAGGCTGACGTCGCGCCCGACGCCGACGAGACCGAGACTGGGACCGAGGCCCACTCGGGCGAGGCCGCTGACTCGGACGTTGAACCCGACTCGGATACGGATCCTGATGAGGACGCCCCCGCCGGCGACGAAGCCGTGGAAGATGGAGACGAGTCCGCCACCACCGAGCCAGATGTAGCCGAGTCCGATGCAACGGAGGCCGGTGGAGCCGAGGCTGGTGTAACCGATTCCGGTGACACAGAGTCCGATGGTTCCGAATCTGCCGGGTCCGACGCGGCGGATGATCCGACCGACGAAGGGGTTCCGATGAGCAGCGCAGAAGACAGCAGCGTGGCAGCCGACGAGATTGCGGAGGGGCTGTCCGAAGACATCGAGGACAAGGCCGACGACGAGGGCGACACCAGCCCATCGGGCGTCGACGAAGATGAAGCCGAACTCGCCGACGGGCAGGAGATCGACGCGGGTGGACCCGACCCGGTTCTCGACGAGAACGAGGAGATCGTGTCCAAGATCATCCCGGGCACTGCCGAATCTGCTGACGCCACACCGTGGAACCCCGAACACGATCCGGCTCGACCAGAGGGCGTGACCACCGAGTCGGAGATTCTCGGGGAGTCCGATTCCGAGTCCGACACGACTCCGGGCGACACCGCCGACATCGACGCCGAAGAGGTCGCCGAGGGCATCGCCGAAGATGCCGAGGACGCTGCCGATGACGACGGCGCCGCGACGGCAGAAGGCGTGGACGAAGCCGAAGAGGTTCTCGCCGACGGCCAGATGACGAACGCGGGCGGTCCCGACGCCGTCGTCGACGAGTACGAAGAGATCGACGCCAAGATCATCCCGGGCACCGGCGAGTCGGCCGACGCCAAGCCGTGGAAGCCAAAGGACTCGCAGTAGCTCGACTCACTCGGGCGCCTGCCCCGGGGACCGGGTCGTCGGCCTCGTGTGGGCTGCGGGAAGTAGGGGAAGGGTTCTTTCCGCGGCCTTCTTGCGTGTCCCCGCGAAGTTTTCGGGGGAGAGGTCTGGGAGTAGGGGAAGGATTCTTTCCCCTAGTTTCTGCGCCGCCACCCGACGGCTCGACGCCGCGCCCAGCCCCACGCCCCGCCGCGCACGCGGCTCGACGCTGCCCCTCCGCCGGACGCCCCGACCTCCCGCACCCCCAACCCCCGCCGCGGCGTCGAAAACCACGCGGCGGGCGGTGGTCGGATAGAGTGGGATCTCACCCGGGAACACGCGTCCCCAACGGCGTCGTGTCCTGACTCCTGCTCCACGGGCCAGCGCTGTCCCTGAGGACTTCAGCATTTGATTCACGCGAATCGAGTGGAGGCTCGTGATGTTGTTTTCTGCGCTCCCGGCCAAACAGGGCCTGTACGACCCAGAGACAGAAGTGGATTCGTGCGGCGTCGCGATGGTTGCCGACATCCACGGTCGTCGGTCGCATTCGATTGTCGCCGACGGTCTGCTCGCACTCGAGAACCTCGAACACCGCGGTGCTGCAGGCGCCGAGCCGAACAGCGGCGACGGAGCGGGCATCCTGATCCAGCTGCCCGACGAATTGTTCCGTGGCACAGTCGATTTCGCACTTCCCGCGCCGTCGGAGAACGGTGCGAACACCTATGCTGCCGGCACCTGCTTCCTGCCGATGGACCAGGCGGCCCGCCGAGATGCGATGGACCGCGTCGGGTCGCTCGCCGAGGCAGAGGGCATCACGATCCTCGGGTGGCGTGACCTCCCCGTCGACGTCGACGGCGCCGACATCGGCGAGACCGCAGTCGGCTGCATGCCCTTCATGGCGCAGTTGTTCGTCACGGTCGAACCGGAACCGGGACAACCACGGCTCGGCGGCGTCGACCTCGACCGCTACATCTACCCGTTCCGCAAGCAGGCCGAGCGCATCACGCCCGAATTCGAGGCCGCGGGCACCGGGTTGTACGTCGCGTCGCTGTCGAGTCGCACCATGGTCTACAAGGGCATGCTCACGACGATGCAGTTGCCGCTCTACTACCCCGACCTGCGTGACGACCGTTGCCTGAGTGCCATCGCCATCGTCCACTCGCGCTTCTCTACCAACACTTTTCCATCGTGGCCGCTCGCGCACCCGTTCCGGTTCGTCGCGCACAACGGTGAGATCAACACCGTGCGCGGCAACCGCAACCGCATGCGGGCCCGCGAGGCTCTGCTCGAGACAGACCTCATTCCCGGCGACCTCAAGCGCGCGTTCCCGATCTGCACGCCCGAGGCTTCTGATTCGGCGTCGCTCGACGAGGTCCTCGAACTCCTTCACCTCGGTGGCCGCAGCGTGCCGCACGCGGTGATGCTGATGGTGCCGGAGGCGTGGGAGAACGTCCCGTCGATGGACCCCAAGCGCCGCGCGTTTCTGCAGTTCAACGCGTCGCTGATGGAGGCGTGGGACGGTCCGGCATGTGTGACGTTCACCGACGGAACCGTCGTCGGCGCCGTCCTAGACCGCAACGGACTGCGCCCGGGACGTTGGTGGCAGACGCGCGACGGACGGGTCATCCTCGCTTCGGAATCCGGCGTCCTCGACGTTCCGGTCGACGACGTGGTCTCCAAGGGGCGCCTCGAACCGGGTCGGATGTTCCTCGTCGACACCGCACAGGGACGGATCATCCCCGACGAGGAGATCAAGGGCGATCTCATGCGTTCGGAGCCTTACGACGAATGGCTGCACGCGGGACTCCTCGACATCGCCACGCTCCCGCCGCGCCCCGTCTACAAGCCCAACCACGACACGGTCGTCCGACGTCAGGTGTCCTTCGGCTACACCGAAGAAGACCTGCGCGTCTTGCTGACCCCGATGGCGGCGTCGGGTTACGAACCGCTCGGTTCGATGGGCACCGACACGCCCGTCGCCGTGATGTCGCAGCGTTCGCGGTTGCTCTACGACTACTTCGTCGAGCTGTTCGCGCAGGTCACCAACCCGCCACTCGATGCGATCCGCGAGGAAATCGTCACCTCGATGGCGCGTGTGATGGGACCCGAGCAGAACCTGCTCGCCCCGACCGCGGCGTCGTGTCGACAGATCATGCTGCACTGGCCGGTCATCGACAACGACGACCTCGCCAAGCTCGTCCACATCAACGATGACGGCGACAACCCGGGACTCTCCGCGAAGGTCCTCCACGGACTCTATGAGGTGGCCCGCGGCGGGGAGGGCCTTGCCGATGCGCTCGAAGATCTTCGACGCCGCGCCAGCCAGGCGATCGCGGAGGGGCACAGCACGCTCGTCGTGTCGGACAGGCACTCCGATCGTGAGCACGCGCCGATCCCTTCACTGCTCGCGGCGTCGGCGGTGCACCACCATCTCGTCCGCACCAAGGAGCGCACGAAGATCGCGCTCATCGTCGAGTCGGGTGACGCGCGCGAAGTCCACCACATCGCACTGCTCATCGGCTTCGGCGCTGCGGCGGTCAACCCGTACCTTGCACTCGAATCGATCGAGGATCTGATCGCCGAGGGCGAGCTGACGGGCGTCAGGCCGTCGAAGGCGAAGCGCAACTACATCGAGGCGCTCGGCAAGGGCGTCCTGAAGGTGATGAGCAAGATGGGCATCTCGACCATCAGCTCGTACACGGCGTCGCAGGCGTTCGAGGCGGTTGGCCTCTCGTCGGCCGTCGTCAAGGAGTACTTCACCAGGACGGTGTCGCGGATCGAAGGCGTCGGACTCGACGAACTCGCCGAGGAAGTGCGCATCCGACACCACCGGGCGTTCCCGCGTAACCCAACCGAACAGGTGTACCGACGACTCGAAGTGGGCGGCGAATACCAATACCGCCGTGAGGGTGAGCTGCACATGTTCACCCCGGAGACGGTGTTCTTGCTCCAGCACGCCACCAAGACCGGACGCGACGATGTGTTCCAGGCGTATTCGGACAAGGTCGACGATCAGTCGCGAAAGGGCGGCACACTTCGCGGATTGTTCGAATTGGACTTCACCGGTCGCGATCCCGTGCCGCTCGACGAGGTCGAGCCGATCGAGTCGATCATGACGCGCTTCAACACGGGCGCGATGAGCTACGGCTCGATCTCCGCCGAGGCCCACGAGACCATCGCGATCGCGATGAACCGCATCGGTGGCCGCTCCAACTCGGGTGAGGGTGGCGAGGACACCGACCGCCTCTACGATCCGGAACGACGCAGCGCGGTCAAGCAGGTCGCGTCGGGTCGGTTCGGCGTGACGAGCGACTACCTCACCAACGCCACCGACATCCAGATCAAGATGGCGCAGGGTGCCAAGCCCGGTGAGGGCGGCCAGCTCCCCGCGTACAAGGTGTACCCGTGGATCGCGAAGACACGACATTCGACGCCGGGCGTCGCGCTCATCTCGCCGCCACCGCACCACGACATCTACTCCATCGAAGACCTCGCGCAACTGATCCACGATCTGAAGAACGCCAACTCCGATGCGCGCATCCACGTGAAGCTGGTGAGTGCTGTCGGTGTCGGCACCGTCGCGACAGGTGTCTCCAAGGCCCACGCCGACGTCGTGCTGATCTCCGGATACGACGGCGGAACGGGAGCGTCACCGCTCACCTCGCTCAAGCATGCGGGCACACCCTGGGAGATCGGCCTCGCCGACGCCCAGCAGACGTTGATGCTGAACGGTTTGCGCGATCGCATCACCGTGCAGTGCGACGGCGCGCTGCGCACGGGTCGCGATGTCATCATGGCCGCGTTGCTCGGTGCCGAGGAGTACGGCTTCTCGACCGCACCGCTCATCGTGTCCGGGTGCATCATGATGCGTGTCTGTCACCTCGACACCTGCCCGGTCGGCGTCGCGACGCAGAACCCGGTGTTGCGTTCACGGTTCACCGGCCAGGCCGAGCACATCGTGAACTTCTTCCGATTCATCGCGGAGGACGTGCGAAAGTACCTGGCGCAGTTGGGATATCGGACGCTCGACGACGCGATCGGACAGTCGCAGCGGCTCCACACCGACACCGCCGTCGCCCATTGGAAGAGCAAGGGACTCGATCTCAGCCCGATCTTCCGTCGGATCGAGGACAAGGGCCCGACCCGCCGTGTGCGCGGTCAGGACCACGGCCTCGACAAAGCGCTCGACCAGACGCTCATCCAACTCGCCGAAGGTGCACTCGAAGACGCGCATCCGGTGACACTCGAGCTCCCGGTGCGCAACGTCAACCGCACCGTCGGCACGCTGCTCGGTTCGGAGGTGACCCGACGATACGGCGCCGAAGGGCTTGCCGAGGACACCATCACCGTCGAGCTCACCGGCTCGGCAGGGCAGTCGCTCGGCGCGTTCCTTCCGCCAGGTGTGACCATCAAGCTCACCGGTGACACCAACGACTACGTCGGCAAGGGATTGTGTGGCGGCAAGATCGTGGTGGCTCCACACGAGGATGCCTGGTTCATCGCAGAAGACCAGGTCATCGCGGGTAACACCATCCTCTACGGCGCGACGTCGGGCGAGGTTTACCTGCGCGGCAAGGTCGGCGAGCGCTTCTCCGTGCGTAACTCGGGTGCGACCGCGGTGGTCGAGGGCGTCGGCGATCACGCCTGCGAGTACATGACGGGCGGTCGCGTGGTGATCCTCGGACCCACCGGGCGCAACATGGCCGCGGGAATGTCCGGCGGTATCGCGTTCGTCTACGACCTCGACGAGACCAAGGTCAACGGTGCGATGGTGGAGCTACTGCGACCCGACCCCGACGACCTGCGCTGGCTGCATGAGCACATCACGAAGCACACCGAGCTCACCGGATCGGCGATCGGTGCGTCGATGCTCGCCGACTGGCCGAGGCGATGCCTGGCCTTCACCAAGGTGATGCCCACCGATTACAAGCGCGTCCTCGACGCGGCCAGGATGGCCGAAGCCGAAGGGCGAGATGTTGATTCAGCGATCATGGAGGCGGCACGTGGCTGACCCACGCGGATTCCTGGAAGTCGGGAAGAAAGAATCGAAGTATCGTCCGGTCGCCGAGCGCGTGCAGGACTGGGAAGACGTGTACGCGCACGGATTCGACCCCGTCGCCTCGCTCAACGAGGTATCCGAGCAGGCCCGTCGGTGTATGGATTGCGGAATCCCGTTCTGCCACTCCGGAACTGCGGGATGTCCGTTGGGGAATCTGATCCCTGAGTGGAACGACCTCGTGCGTCGTGGTCGGTGGGATGCCGCAAGCGCGCGCCTGCACGCGACCAACAACTTCCCCGAGTTCACCGGAATGGTCTGTCCGGCACCGTGCGAGGCGGCGTGCGTGTTGTCGATCTCCGAGCCGACGACCGGCGGCAGCGTGACGATCAAACGCATCGAGAAGACGATCGCCTACGAGTCGTGGGCAGAGGGCATCATCGGCCCCGAGGCGCCGGATGCGAAGTCGGGCAAGTCGGTTGCCGTCGTCGGCTCCGGTCCCGGCGGATTGGCGGCAGCGCAACAATTGACCCGCGCCGGCCACGACGTCACGGTCTACGAGAAGGACGACCGCGTCGGCGGACTCCTGCGCTACGGCATTCCCGAGTACAAGCTTCAGAAGTCCGACATCGAGCGGCGAATCGCTCAGATGCGCGCTGAGGGAACACAATTCGTCGTCAACTGCGATGTCGGAATCGATCTCACGGTCGACGAACTGCGCAGCAGGCACGACGCCGTCGTGCTCGCGATCGGCGCGATGAAGGCGCGTGACAATCCGGTCCCGGGACGTGAGCTCAACGGCGTGCACCTCGCGATGGAACACCTCGTGCCCGCCAACAAGGAGTGCGAGGGCGACGGGCCGTCGCCGATCAGCGCCGCGGGGAAACACGTCGTCATCATCGGCGGCGGCGACACCGGAGCCGACTGCCTCGGAACCGCGCATCGCCAGGGCGCGGCGTCGGTGGTCCAGCTCGACTACAACGCCGAACTACCCAGCGACCGTGACGACAACCGTTCGCCGTGGCCGACCTGGCCGCTTGTCATGCGGACGTCGAGTGCGCACGCGGAGGGCGGCGAACGCAAGTACCAGGTTGCGGTGCAACGATTCGTCGGCGACGCCGACGGCAACGTGACGGCGATGGTGCTCGCCGAAGTGAAGGTCGTACGTGAGCCCGACGGTCGACGGGTGATCACCCCGGTCAGCGACGAGTTCGAGATCCCTTGCGAGTTGGCACTTTTCGCCATCGGATTCGAAGGCGTACGCGACACGGCACTTCTCACCGATCTGGGGATCGAGCCCAACCGCCGCGGCAACATCTCGTGCGGAAGCGACTGGCAGACCGACGCGCCCGGCGTGTTCGTGTGCGGCGACGCCCACCGCGGAGCGTCGTTGGTGGTGTGGGCGATCGCCGAGGGACGTTCGACTGCACGCGCCGTCGACGAATTCCTCATGGGTGCCTCGGATTTGCCGTCACCGGTAAAACCAGCCCAACTCCCGCTGTCCGTACGCTGACCCGCGACGAGCAACGCTGCGTTGACGTCCGGTGACAACTCAGGTGTAACGATGGCTATGCCGAAACGAGCGGACTAAGGTGAGCACAGTGGAACGCCGAACCAAGATCGTCTGCACCCTGGGTCCAGCTACCAATAGCGAAGAGAGGCTGAAGGAACTCGTCGACGCCGGAATGGACGTCGCGCGACTCAATTTCAGCCACGGCACGCACGACGACCACAAAGTGGTCTACGAAAGAGTGCGAAAGGCCGGCGACAACGCCGAGAAGGCCGTCGGCATCCTCGCCGATCTCCAGGGTCCCAAGATCCGACTGGGCAAATTCGAAGACGACGGCGCGCTCAACGGCGAAGTCATGTGGAACACCGGCGACACCGTGCGCATCACCACCGACGACATCGTCGGAACGCACGACCGCGTGTCGACCACCTACAAGCGACTCGCCGACGACGCCGTCCCCGGCGACCGGCTGCTCGTCGACGACGGCAAGGTGGGCCTCGTGGTCACCGACGTCGAAGGCAACGACGTGGTCTGCACCGTCACCGAGGGTGGCCCGGTCTCCAACAACAAGGGCCTCTCACTGCCGGGCATGAACGTCTCGGTGCCCGCGATGAGCGAGAAAGACATCGCCGACCTCGAGTTCGCCCTCGGCCTCGGCGTCGACCTCGTGGCTCTGTCCTTCGTGCGCAGCCCTGCCGACATCGAACTCGTCCACGAGGTCATGGACCGTGTCGGACGCCGCGTGCCCGTCATCGCCAAGCTGGAGAAGCCCGAGGCCATCGACAACCTCGAGGCCATCGTGCTCGCGTTCGACGCCATCATGGTCGCCCGCGGCGACCTCGGCGTCGAACTGCCGCTGGAGGAAGTGCCGCTCGTGCAGAAGCGTGCCATCCAGATGGCTCGCGAGAACGCCAAGCCGGTGATTGTGGCAACCCAGATGCTCGACTCCATGATCGAGAACTCGCGCCCAACCCGCGCGGAGGCATCCGACGTCGCCAACGCCGTGCTCGACGGCGCCGATGCGGTGATGCTCTCCGGCGAGACATCGGTCGGCAAATGGCCCATCGAAGCGGTGCGCACCATGAACCGGATCTGCAAGGCCGTCGAGGGAAGCTCGCGCGACGTCCCGCCGCTGTCGCACGTCCCGCGCACCAAGCGCGGCATCATCTCCTACGCCGCACGCGACATCGGAGAACGACTCGAAGTCAAAGCCCTCGTCGCGTTCACCCAGTCCGGTGACACGGTTCGACGCCTCGCGCGCCTGCACTCACGACTCCCGCTGCTGGCATTCACGCCCACCCAGGCCGTGCGCAGCCAGCTCGCCCTGAGCTGGGGCACCGAGACGTTCATCGTCGACCGCGTCGACACCACCGACAACATGATCGATCAGGTCGACTTGCAACTCCTGCGCATCGGCAGGCTTCGCGATGGCGACGTTGTCGTGATCGTCGCCGGCGCGCCCCCCGGCACCGTCGGCTCGACCAACATGATTCACGTGCACCGCATCGGCGAGCAGGACCACTGAGGTTTCTGCGCGGCTCGTGGCTGCGCCCGTCGCCACGAGCCGACGCAGCCACCAGCCGCACCTCCTCTGCGGCTGACCGCATAGGGTGATCTGCATGACAACCGACGTGTCCGAGGATCTCGGCAAACTCCTCGACCTGCTCGACGTCGAACGACGCGAGGACGACCTGTTCATCGGGCAGCACCCCGAGCAGAAGACCGCGCGCACCTTCGGCGGCCAGATGCTCGGGCAGGGCGTCGTCGCGGCGGGACGCACCCTGACGCGCGGGAACCCTCCCGTCCACGCGTTGCACGCACACTTCATCCGCGGCGGCGACGTCAAGAAGCCCCTCGAGTACCACATCGACCGCTACCGCGACGGCAAGTCATTCGCCAATCGGCAGGTGACCGCGATCCAAGACGACGAGGTCATCTTCACCATGCTCGTCGCATTCCAGGACAACGCCGCGGGTCTCGAGCACGCGGTCGAGATCCCTCAGGTTCCCTACCCGGAAGAATTGCCCCCGCTCGGCGAGCACTTCAAGGGCTTCGAGGACCGCATCGCCACCTTCGTCAACGCGTTGCATCCCATCGACATCCGCTTCGCCAATGATCCCTCATGGAAGATGCGCGAAGCCGGAGAGACGTTGCGCGACAACAGAGTATGGATGAAGGCCGACGGCGTCATGCCCGACGATCCGCTGCTCCACGTCGCAGCGATGTGCTACGCGTCCGACACCACGGTGCTCGACTCGATCATCACGACGCACGGCCTGTCCTGGGGCATCGACCGACTGTTCGCGGCGACCGTCAATCACTCGATGTGGTTTCACCGTGACTTCCGCTTCGACGAGTGGATGCTCTACGCCACGCGATCGCCGGTCGCCACCGGCTCGCGCGGGATGGGCTCGGGCCGCTTCTGGAAGCGAGACGGAACCCTTGCGACCTCCGTCGTGCAAGAAGCCCTGATCAAATACTTTCCTCCGAAGGAGTGACACGTAGTGCATCCGGGATCGTGGTCGGGCCAGCAACACCCCCATTCGCCGCAACACACACAGTCGCAGGAGTACCCCAAAGAGCAGCAGTACTCGCAGAACCAGGGCTACCCGCAGACCTTCCAGCAGCCGCAGTATCCGAGTGACTCGCAGCAAGGGACCACCGAGTTCTGGCTGGACTCGGGTGCCGCGTTGCCGCGACGCGAGTGGCAGCACAAGACTCGCGTGCCGGTCATTGTCGGCACGTCGATCGCGATGGTTGTGTTCGCGGCCCTCGCCGGGCTCGCCGTCGTGCTCGGGATCAACTACACGCCGCATTTCACTGCGATCGGAGGGGTTCCGGTGAGCTGCGGGTCGTGGGAGACCGAAGCCAACGGCGGCACCATTTCCGACAAGTCGGTCGTGACCATCTACAGCGAAACGGGCACGAAACTTGCGACGACGCCGCTCGAACGCCACAGTACGGACGAGGGTCGGCAGTGTGTGCTGAGGTTCTCCGTCGATGACGTCGACGCCAGCCAGAGCGGCTACGTGGTGCACGTGGGAGATACCTTTGCACAACCGGTTTCGGGTTCGGCGCTGAAGCGTGGAGTGGTGTTCCGCCCGACTGCATGACGGCTGACGTGCCACATGAGAATGGCGCGCCGCCGATGCGAGAGCCCGGGCCGCTGCCTTCCTGATCGCTGACTTGCGACACCGATGAACACTCACGAGAGAGACGACTGATGACCACCACAATCGCGCCATTGACGGAGGCCGATCGGCAGGACTGGGCTCCGCTGTGGGCGGGGTACCTGACGTTCTACGAGCACGAACTGAGCGACGAACAGAATGATCTGACCTTCGCACGGATCCTCGACCCCGACTACCCGATGTTCGGTGCGATCGCGCGCGACGAGACCGGACGAGCGATCGGCATCGTGCACTGGCTGACGCATGCGTCGACGTGGAGCGATGCTTCCTACACCTATCTCGAAGACCTCTTCGTCGCTCCGGATGTTCGCCGGAGTGGCGCAGGGCGGGCACTGATCGATCACGTACTCGAGTGGACTCGCAACCAAGGACTACCGAAGGTCTACTGGCAGACCGCACGCGACAACACGACGGCCCGTTCTCTGTACGACACCATCGCGTCGAACGACTTCGTCGTTTACGAGGTCGAACTGACCTGACCAGGTGTGCTGGTCGCAGCGCGAGCCGGAGCGCGTGTGCGCTGCGTGCACACCGCTATGCCCCACAGGATCAACCACACCGACATGCCTCCGACCTGGATGCGCTGCGCCAGCCCGAGGTAGTAGTCGCCGTGCAGGTTGTCGGCGATCAGCATCCACGCGGTGGTCACCGCGACGATGACGAGTACCCCGAGCCCGGCTGTCCGGAGCAGCGGCCATAGCGGCGGGCGTTGTCGATAGGCGGCCACCACACCCGCGATCATCGTGATGAAGATGGCGAACACGGCGACCGTGCTGGTCAACGCATGTATGTGATGCAACTGGGGGAGAAGCCCACTCGGTTCGTACGGGCAATCCTTGTCGACGCCGGGGATGCAGTCGATGGGTGCGAGCGCATCGGCCAACGTCGCTGCACCGAACACGCCGAACGAGATCACAGCGATCCGTGCGTACACCCCACTCACGATCGGGCGCGGAAGAAAGAGAATCAGCGCCGAGCACACCGCGAAGATCGAGGTGAGGATGTCGCCGACCTCGTACACCGCTCGGTGGGGTCGGTGGGCAGCGTCGAGTTCGCTGAGGAAGCTGTTCAGCGGATCGAGCGGGCTCGACCAGAAGAACTCGAGGACCCACGACGAGTAGCAGATTCCGGCCAGCGCTATGAGTATCCCCGCGGTGATCCGGCGGGTCGTCGACAACGAAGGCATTCGATCAGGTTAGTCCACCGGAGAATAGGTGCCCCGAGGCTTACCCAGTGCCTTGCCCCCGCTGCTACCTGCGCACATTCGCGATGGACGTCGAGCGGCGGGCGTCGACGTTGGTCCGCGTCCTCGTGACCAAAGCGTGTGTTGTGCGCTTGAGTGCTCGCTCGAGGTCGTCGGCCCGTCCCGAGGACAGTAGCTTTGCGCGTGTGTCCGACGCGGAGTCGGGGATGATCACGAGCACGTCGTCGTTGCTTGCCAGGGTGGCGATATGGTCGGCGAGGACATCGACGACGGAGTCCTCGTCGGGTGCGCGGACTTCGACCAGGCGGTCGAGCGGGTGGTACCGCCGCCACTCCGACGCGAAATCGTCATGCTCGCGAGCGATGGCCGCGCCGGTATCGCCTTCTTGTGCCGTGTCGCCTTCTCGTGCCGTGTCGCCTTCTCGTACTGAGTCACCGTCGATGACGACATGCAGTGCGACGACCTCGCGGCCGAACGCGCGGGCCGCATGCAGGGCGTCGTTGGTGGCACAACACAACGGTGACGAGACGGGTACGACGGCGAGGCCCTGTCCGGCGAAGGAGTGTCGCGGGTGTTCTCCTGGGTGCGACGTATCGGCGGCCGTCCGAATGTCGAGTTCCCTTGTGCGTCGGTAACTTCGGGCCAGCAACTCCATCGCCGCGACGAGTATCGCCAACACGAGGACGACCCACAGGGACCCCTCGCCGGCCTTCATCACGGTGAGGACCACCGCCGCCACAGCGGTGAGTACCGCGCCGAAGCCGTTGAGCGCGGCGCGGCGTCGCCAACCGTGTGACCGCGTGACCGACCAGTGACGCACCAGGCCGACCTGCGCGAGGGTGAAGCCGATGAACACGCAGATGGCGAACAACGGGACGAGGGCATTGACGTCTCCGCCCGAGACGACAATCAGCAGAGCGGATGCGCCCGCAAGAATGAGAACTCCGTTGCGGTACACACCGTTGCGTGTTCGGCGAGTGAGTCGATGCGGCAAATGATCGTCGCTCGCAACAACTTTCATCAGTTGCGGCAACCCGCCGAACGACGTATTGGCAGCAAGGGCGAGCAGCACGATCGTGGCTACCTGCACCACGTAATACATTGCACCACGCCCGAATACGCCTTCCGTGAGTTGCGACAGCACCGTGACGCCTGCCTGCGGTTGGATGTGCAGACGCTCCACGAGTGCGGCGATGCCGAGCATCATCGCGCCGAGGAGCACGCCGAGCGCCACCTCAGCACGCTGCGCGCGGCGGATTCGATTCTCCCTGAACTGTGGCGTCGCATTGGCAATGGCCTCGACGCCCGTCAACGCGGCGCAGCCGCTGGAGAATGCTTTGAGTACCAGCAAGATTCCGATGGTCCCGACCGTTTGTGAGTCGACCTGCGGGACACTGTGGCTTCCGCCGTTGACGAGGCCGACGACGATCACCGACGCGATGCTCACCACGAACACAACGGTTGGAGTGACGAAAGCTCTGGCGCTGCTGACGATTCCGCGCAGGTTGACGGCTGTGATCAAGGCCAGCACCGAGAGCGCGATCCAGACGGTATACCGCCCCGCTGCGGGAAAGGCGGAGGTGAGTGCGGCGGTTCCGGCGGTCACGGACACAGCGACATTGAGGACGTAGTCGATGACGAGCGAAGCCGCGGCGACAAGTGATGCGCGGCGGCCGAGATGGGCTTTGGCGACGGCGTAAGCACCGCCGCCGTCGGGGAATGCAGCGATCAGCTGCCGGTAGGAGAGCACCAACACCGCGAGGAGTACGACGATCGCGGCACTGACGGGAAGGGTCAGTCCCAACGCGTTGCCGCCCGCCGCGGCGAGCACGAGGACGATCGCCTCCGGCCCATAGGCGACCGACGCCATCGCATCGAGCGAGAGCGCTGCCAGACCCGTCGTCGCGGTCAGGCGACGTTTGTCGCGGCTTCGTGAAGTTCTCGACGGGTCAGCGGAGGTCGAGTTCGACGACGATGCCTCGTCGCGCGCCAACACTCGCGTACGTGTTCCGGGTAATGCCACGAGGGACGTTGTATAGCCGGAAAGTCGTTATGCGAGCGCCTCTGACGCGAATTTGACGCCGACTCGTCAGATCTTGACGCAGCTCTACCGCAGACCTCTCCACCGCAGACCGCCCTCGCCGCAGACGCCGGCAGTGCGGCGTGTCAGGCGGCGTGACGGTCGGCGGCGTGAACGTCGGAGAGCAACCCGCCGGGATCGACGACCATGATCACGGGTCCGAGGGTGTCACTCGCGCGTTCGATGACCGCGTCGATCTGCGTCGGATCGGAGGGATCGGCGATGACCGTCACCACACGGTCTCGCACGGCAGCGTCGACATAGGGAACGAGGTCGTGACCACGGGTTCCCGCGATGGCGAGGTTCTTCCCGCGATCCAGGATCTGTCGTGCGACGCAGTGAGCTCGAACGCTACCGTCCATGATCAGTACAACCGTGTCGGCGCGACGGGTACGGGTGACTGCTGGGGTATGAGTAATCGTTGTCATGCCACCATCACAGTCGCCGACGCTGCCACCGTGATGGGCGGACGCTGGCAGTCGGCTGGGACCATCGGTCGCGGCGGCATATGCTGGGCCGCCATGAGCACGACACTCGACGACGACGCGCGCTGCCCGTGCGGGACCGGCCTGACGTTGGCCGAATGCTGTGGGTCGATCCTGCGTGGAGAGCGCCGTGCCCCAACCGCCGAAGCGTTGATGCGGTCGCGCTTCACCGCGTTCGCCGTCGGCGACCGAAATCACCTGCTGCGCAGTTGGCATCCCGATACCCGACCGGCCGACCTCGGTCTCGATGACAGCATGCGGTGGCTGCGTCTCGACGTCGAATCGGTGAGCGGCGGCGGCCCGTTCGACACCACGGGCACGGTCGAGTTCACGGCGTTCTATCGCGCCGAGGGGCGTCGAGGGCAGATGCACGAGCTGTCGACGTTCACCAGACTCGACGGCTCGTGGGTCTACGTCGACGGCGCAGTCGACTAGCGCAGCATGTCCCGCAGGCGTTTCTGGACGTCAAGCGAGGCGTCACGCGAGAGCGTGTTGGATGAGCCAGTCCACGAGTGGTCGGGCGGTGCGCCAGTCAGCGCGCACGCGCTCGACCAGGTCGGGACCATGGATCACGGCGTCGAATCCGTAATCGCGCGAGACCGTCAACGTCTTGTGCCGCAGTAGCTCGATTCGTGGGTGGCCGGCATCCCATCCGCGAGGAGCCGTCTTCAGACGTTCTCCGCCGATGTCGAATCCTGCGTCCTCGAGTCGACGCACGATCTGTTCGAGTTCGCGGCCACGTCGATCGTCGTCGATGGCTGTGCGCATCGCGGACAATCGCTCGGGCGAAGCGTCGTAGAAGCCGGCACCCACCATGACACCCGGTGCACTGATCTGGACGTAGTAGCCGGTCGCCGGTGCCACTGCAACGTAGGCGCCCTGATGGGTCTTGTAGGGCGACTTGTCTTTCGAGAACCGGACGTCGCGGTACGGGCGGAACAGCTTCGCTTCACCGAACTCATCGGCAAGTGCGTCGGTCAGCTCACGCATCGGTGCGGCCACAGCGCTCTGATATGTCTGCTTGTGTTGTTCCCAGAAAGCCTTGCTGTTGTCGACCTCGAGGTCGTCGTAGAAATCGAGGGCGGCCTCGGGGAAGCCCTGAAAAGACATGTCCCGAGGGTACGACTCGCCGCGCCGGATCGAGGCGAACGTGTTCTATGACGATCGATGAAATGGCACGATGAAGGGGATGACGCAGCTGACGTATGAAGAGTTCGGCCGCCGGTTCTTCGAGGTCGCCGTGACCGAGGAGCGGGTGGGGTCAGCGTTCTCCTCTATCACGGGTGGATCGTTCGACGTCGGTCCCATCCCGTCCGGCCCCGGTGGGCTCGCTCGCGTGACCGCGCACGTCGAGATCGGCGAGCCGCGCATCGCGCGCAACGTCGGGGAACTGATCACGTTCACCGTTGAGATCATGCTGACCATCGGTCTCGTCGTGGATCTGCGAGTCGACCGCATCAAGTACGACGTCGACGGGCTGATCACGCTACCGCTGACCGTTCGTGCCGCCGAGCCGTTGGAGTTGCGGATCGACGTCACTCCGCCACGGCCGAAAGACGTGATAGTCGGCGTCGCGTCGCACAACCTGCGTGGCGAATTCATCCGTGCCGTCGGTCAGGTCGACACCGAAATCAAGCGCTTCGTCGCCCAGCACGTGGCGGAAGAGATCGACAAGCCCGAGGTCAAAGCTGCTCGCATCATCGACGTCGGTGCCGAACTCGGTCGGGCCTTCGAAAATATGTGACCTGTCGAGAATGTGGGTACGGATCACTCACTTCTTGGTGAGCGACGACTCCTTGTGCGCCGCCTGCGATCCTGTCTTCGACGATTCGACAATCCAGTACGGGTCGTCGTCGCTAGCATTGAACTTCTGACCGTCGAAGGTGAATGGCGATGTGCGCTTTTCCTTCGCGTGCCCATGCGTCGGTCCCTGGGACGTATTCCATTCGACGGTGTCGTTCTTGTTGATTCCCATGAGTCGAGCATGCGCGCTCACCGACGCCGACGGCGCTCGTCGACGTGGGTGACGCGTGCTCGATACGTCGCCGACCACCGATCGATACAGGGTCACGGTCAGGTCGCGGCGACCTGTCCGAAGGCGATGGAGTCCAGCGTGAACTGCCGTACGCGTCCAGCGACATTCGCTTCACACATCGAGAACAGCGGCTCGGAGAACTCCTCACCGAGCACCACGTCGACGGGGCCGACGTGGCCCGTCAGACGGACGTGGATCCGCCCATCGACGTGTGTGACGTCGATCGGCGCGAACGAGTCGATGCGGTCATCTCCGGTCTCGACGCGGGCGAAGTGCTGTGCGGCCTGCACGGCGTGGGGGAGTGACGTACGTCCACGCAGTAGCGAATCCACAAGGCGCCCTTGGGTGTAGAGCTCAACGATGGACGCTGGGTCGACGGCGGTGTCGAGTCTTCCGTAACAGAGACCGTGCGGAAGGATCAGCCCTGTCGCGGCGAAACGGTCACCACCGAGGTGTGAACACTCCCACGTCCACTCCGGATACGCCGACGCGATCGATGCTGTCGCGGCCCGACCCCGAACTGCACAGCACTGGTCATGCTTACCGTGCGCGCACACTGCGACGAGAGGTTCGGTCGATGGAGCGCCGTCGGACCCGTCGAGCGCGAGGTCGAGATAGCCTGCAGGACCGTCGACTTCGCCAGCGTGCACGCTTTCCGCTCCCGGCGTGGAGTCCACGATGAACCAACGCCACCGTGGTGTTTGCGGTCGGCGTCCCGGTCGTCGAATCGCGACAATCCGCATGCGCTGCTTCTCGACCCGACGCACGATGCTCAGACCGAGGTCGGGGTCGATGATGGACGGCGATTGCAAGAACGCCGAATGTCCCCACGCACCACCGAGTTCGAGCAGGACCCACAATGTTCCCGCCGAGGCTGTGCCGTAGATCGGATCACCGCGCTCCGCGGATTGCACGCTACACGGAGGACGACGGGTCATCCGGTTGGAACCGATCCACTCTCGAGAACGACGACGCCCTCACGAAGCAGTCTGCGAATCAGCACGAGGCTGTCGGCGGCGTCGAGTCCCGGTAGTTCACCCGCGGTGACGGTGGCTCCGGATACTGCGGCCTCGAGTGCCTCTGTGCAGTAGTCGGGGAAGCTGATGGTCCGATCGGGAAGGCGAATCTCGGTACGTTGCAACGCACGACGGACTTCGACGACGAGGCCGTGGCGTCGCCTCACCGTCGTGTGTTCGGTGAGTGAGTTGACTGCGTCGAGTGTGGCGAGCGGTCGAACTGCCACGGGTCGGGTTCGCTCGGCGTGGATCGTCGACAACCGCGCGGCGGTGCTTTCGGCCAGATCTGTTGTGTTGGCCTGCAATACGTCGATGACGGCAGCAATTGTCTTGGCTGCCAGCGCCGCTGACTCGTCGGGGTCGGTGAAGTCGGTACCCATCGGCAGCGCGGCGCGTAGCGATTCGACTGTGCCGAGTTGGTCGACGACCGCCCGGACCAGATCGAAGGCAGTGACAGCCGATACCCCGACCGTGAGATGAATCGACGTGTGGCCGAGAGCTTCTGCCGAGTGGAGCCATCCGCGCGGAAGGTACAGGGCGTCGCCGGGTTCGAGGACGGTGTCGATCACCGGCTCTTCGTGACTGCGCGCCTTGATTGCATCACGGTGGTCGGTCCAGGGTTGGTCGGCGAGGGGATCGGTGTGTACCGGGGCGTGAACCCGCCAGTGCTTGCGGCCGGAGATCTGGAGTACGAAGACGTCGTGTACGTCGTAGTGGGGATCGAAACCGCGATTTGCGGGTGGGGTGATGTAGGCGTTGGCCTGTACCGGGTGTCCGAGGTCGTCGACCATCCCACGCACAAAGTCGATGATGGGCGGCCACAGTCGGTGCAACCCCTGCAGAACGATCGTGGCACCAGAGGCGAACTGCGCCAGCACTTTTGCCGAATCGACCTGATCGGGCATCTCCGCACCGAAACCGGCCGGCCCGAGGTAGTTCTCTTTGCCTACCAGACCGCCTTCCTTGGCCATCCGGATGAACGGTGCACGCACCCCGCGCTCGGCGATCAACTCGTCGACGCGGCGCGGCGAGAGAAGATCGTCGAAGTCGCGGGGGAGCGCGTCCGATCTGCTGAGCAGAGGACGCCGACCCCAGTGATCACGCGCGAACGCGTCGGGGTCGATGGCGATGCAGCGGCTCAGCATTGTCGTCACTCAGGCGGTGCCGTCTGCGCCGCCGTCGTGTCCATCGGGGTTGGAGCCGCCGTCGGCTGGTCCTTCGCCGGGTGAGGCGGTGCCGTCTGCGCCGCCGTCGTGTCCGCCGGGGTTGGAGCCGCCGTCGGCTGGTCCTTCGCCGGGTGAGGCGGTGCCGTCTGCGCCGCCGTCGTGTCCGCCGGGATTTGAGCCGCCATCGGCAGGACCTTCACCCCCTGGGCTGGAGGTGGTGATGTCGTCGTCGTCGAGTGCCATGGGTAAACCCTTTCCTCGTTGGGAGTCGCTCGGTTGGCGACTCCACACTCCACTATGTCGATATGTGACGCTCTTGACGAGGATTCGTCGACGAGGCCCGAACTTCGTTACTGCGCCGAGATGGCGGTTCCTGCAAGATCACGACGATCCGAACGTGACACGCTATAGCGATGGATCTCTGGTTTGAGGCCGCTCGTGACACCGCTGATCGATGCTGGGACGGCGTTCTGACTGCGCTCGACGGCGTGGCCGATGCAGACCTCAACAGAAGCTTGCCGGTCGCAGGTTCCAACGCGCCATATGCGATCGTCCACCACTGCATCGAGATGGCCCGCTGGTGGCTGGGAACATTCGGGTGCGGAATGGATCTGCCCCGTGATCGGTCGCGGGAGTTCGACGCGACGGGAACGCGCGACGATCTCGTCATACGCATCGCGCAGGTCCGCGCCGATATGGATGTGTGGTCGACGCGCATGGTGCGCGACGGAATTGCGGGCCGCGATGCACGCGGAACACGCGCGAAGGTCGACCTCAACACCGTCACGCCTCAGTGGGTGGTGCTGCATGTCGTACACGACTTGGCCCAGCACCTGGGCCAGCTTCAGATCACCCGCGATCTGTTGAGCGCCTGAATCTGCGATCGAAAGCTCTTTCGAGTTTTCCTCGACGCTGTCGGTATTGTCGGGTAATGTAGAACACATATTCGACATGACGTGGGGCGGGGGTGGCGGCACGTGAACAGCAACAGCAATGACGTTGGGGCCGGTGGTGCGCCTTCGGCTTTGGCTACTGCTGCGGTGGGTTCGGCGGATGCTGTCGTGGCGGAGAAGCTGTCACGCCTTGCCGCGGTGCTGGACGAGTTGGCTGCCGTCGATGTGTCGTTGGTGTCGGATGCGGCGCTGGTCGAAGCCACCGTCGAAGCGGAACGCCTAGCACTGCGCACTGCGGGTGCGGTGACGGATCGTTTGATTGTGGAAGCCTCCGACCGCGACCTACCCCGCGCCCTGGGTTTCCGCGACATCCGGAACTTCATGGGCCACGGCCTGCACATCGGTGACCCCGCGGCCCGGCATCGGGTGATCGCGGCGACCGGCTCGTTCACCACGATCTGCGGTAACCGACTACCGCCGTCGTGTCCCACCCTGGCCGGCTATGTCGTCGAGGGTCGTGTCGCGGGCGCACATGTCCGTGCGGTGTTGGAGGTGCTGGAGGAGATCCCCGGTGAAGTGTCGGCCGAGACCAAAGCTGCCGCCGAAGCACAGATGGCCGGGTATGCGGTCCAATTCACGCCCGCCGAAATCACCAACCTCGGGTCACGATTGTTGGCGCACCTGGATCCGGATGGCACGCTGACCACCTCGAAAGATCGCAAACGTCGACGTCGCCTGTGGGTGAACCGGCAGAACGCGCAGTTGATGTCGCGATTGACCGCCGACCTCGATCCGATCGCCCGCGCACGGCTGGACACGGTGTTGGACGCGTGGGCCAAACCGGGCATGAACAATCCGGACGACCCGGAGTCGCCGGTCGGGCCGATCACGACCGCGAATGCTGAACAGGTCGCGGCGGCCGCGCTGCGTGATGAACGCTCACCAGCGCAACGCAACCACGACGCCTTCTCCGCACTCCTGCAGCAAGTACTTGAATCAGGGATGTTGGGCAACACCCACCGGGGGTTACCGATCCAGGTCATCGTCACCACCAGCCTGCACGAGTTGGAAGCGCAGGCGGGGATCGCGCAAACCACGTCCGGAACACTGCTCCCGATCGGTGATGTGATCGAGATGGCCGCCTCGGCCGGGGCGAGCCAGTATTTGGCGGTGTTCGGTGAGCACACCAGCGTGCCCCTGTATTTCGGTCGGTCGAAGCGGATCGCGTCGCTGGGGCAACGGTTGGCCTCGTTCGCCTCACCCGGCGGGAAGATGTGTTCGGCCCCGGGCTGTAATCAGCCCGCGAGCAGGGTGCAGATGCATCACGCCGCGAAAGACTGGGCCGACGGCGGCTTGACCGATATCGACCAACTCGTCCCGGCATGCGATGTGCACAACCGGAGAGTCGGCCCGAAACCTGGCCAGTTCACCACCCGCATGATCACCGACGGCCCCGACACCGGGCGGGTTGCGTGGCGGCTCAACGCCAAGCCCGGTATGCCGGAGAATCCGGAACGCATCAACCGCATCGCGGACGTTAAAGCTGATTTCCGCGACTACCTTGCCGCCGAACACACCAACAACGAAGCAGCAGCGGCTGCACGCGCGGCCGGTACCGGGACCGGGATCGCCTCGGACACAGCCGATACCGGGATCGTCGCGCGAGCCTCCGGTACAGCGGACGCCGAGATCGTCGCGGACGCAGTCGGCGCCTGGATGGTGTCGCCGACATCGATGCCGGACCCGCCCCGCGGGCGGGTCGAGCTCGCGTTGGTGGGCGCAATGCCCTCCGGCGACACCGTTCGTCTCAGCTCGCGGGTCGACATCCGATGGAACCTCGCTGATCCACCCGACCCCGAGCCACCCACAGACCCGGACGCGCCAACGGGCCCAGCTCCACCAGGCGGCCTCATCGCACCCCACGGCGTCGACCCGCCAGACAGCCTCGGCCCACCGCTGGCCGACGCCGCCTGACCACCGCGCCATCCCGGGCGAACCGTCGAATCTGGTTGTGCCGCAACCCGTCTACACCCCGCCACCACGCATCGGTGGCGGGGCAGACGTGGTCGCTCGGGGCAGGTCCCAGTAGAGGGAGCGTGGTCAGATGCCGTCCACGATCACATATTCGGCGTTGGCTGCGCCGTTCGATGACGTCGCGATTGCTGTCACGAGTGCGCCGTACGGGATGCGCCACGCGGAGTGTTGTCGCTTGAGCTCGGCTGCGGGAATCTCGACCGATGCTGTGAAGCTCGATCCCTCGCGGTCGATCGGAACAGCATCTCCGTCGACGAACACCTGTAGCAGGTCGGCGTCGGATGACCCCGAGATCTCGATGACCGCAAACTGCGCATCGCGTCGAGCGGATGCTGTCAGTTCTAGCGCTGGGACGTCGCCGCCGGCCTCGGCGCCCGGGCGCATCAGGGGGCGCATCAGTGAAGGGAGCTCCGGCGTCGAGGTAGGGGCGGTGCGGCGTCGAGACGCGTGCTCGTAGGCCCAGCCGTAGGCGAGTAGGGCGTTGTCGTCGTAGGCGCGTCCGGCGAATGTCAGGTTCACGGGCATTCCGATGTCACTCATCGTGCCCATCGTGACGTTGACAGTCGGAATGCCGTAGTGACGGATCATGGTGTTGCCGGTCGACACCCACACCCCGTTTGCCATGGCACGTTCGTGTGATTCCGGATTGGTGTCGGCGTCCGCGGGTCCGACGTCGAGCGCAGAGGGAAACACCAGTGCGTCGAGGCCGAGTTCGTCGAGCCACTCCTCGAGGTCGACGCGGCGCATCTCCTCGAGCCCGCGGATGCCCTCGGCCAGATCGGGAATCTCATCGAGCGTTGGGATTCCGCGTGCGGCGCGCTCGGGGTACTCGCTGATGTCCAGGTTGTACCGCGCGTAATACCCGTGCAGTTCATCGGGAATCGCGCCGTCGGGCAGTGGGAAGATCAACGGCCCGTCGACGTCGGCGAGGCGGTTCAGTGCGGGGTCGCCGTTGGCCTCCAAGAAATCGTTCCACGACCAGACGGTGAGGTCCCACATCTCCGCGTCGAAGAATCCTTCCGGGAGGATTCCGCGGGCATAGCCGTCGCGGGCGTCGGGTCGGTCGAGTTCGTAGTTGGTCAGGGCGGGGAAGTCGACGTCGATTATCTCGGCGCCCGCTGCCTCCAGGTCTGCTCGTGCGCGGTTCCACAGCTCGATGACCGAGGGTCGTGGTGTGATCGGCCAGCCCGCGTCGGGGTCGTCGCCCAGGATGATGCGGGGTATGCCGAAACGCTTGCCCCGCAGGGCATTGTCATCGCGGAGGTCCAGGTACGACTCTGGCCGCACCGACGATGCCGCGGGCAATTCCACCCATGGCTGCGTGCGCCAGAAGTCTCCTCGTGTGTCGTTGTCATCCGTGACGAGCACATCGAGCAGGGCGAGCATGTCGTCGACCGTACGAGTTTGTGGCACAACGACATCCATTGTCGGCGTCAACGGCCAGTTGCCACGCACCGAGATCACGCCGCGCGACGGCGTGTACGCGACGAGCGCGTTGTTCGACGCGGGGGAGCGGCCACTCGACCATGTCTCTTCGCCGAGGCCGAACGCCGCAAGGCTCGCAGCTGTCGACACGCCAGAACCGTTCGACGAGCCGGACAGGTACGCGGCCGCGAGATAGTCGCTGTTGTAAGGACTCTCGGCCCGTCCGTACACGCCCCGCTGCATACCGCCATTGGCCATCGGAGGCATGTTGGTGAGGCCGAGGCAGATTGCGCCGGCAGCCCGCAGACGTTCGACGGCGAACGCGTCTGAGCCCGCGACGAGATGCGCGAACGCAGGCGAACCCGACGCCACGGTGAGGCCCTGCACCCGGTAGCTGTCCTTCGCGGTGTACGGGATGCCGTCGAACGGACCGTACGCCTCGCCACGGGCACGACGTTCGTCCGATGCGCGCGCTTCGTCGAACATCGTCGGGTTGAGAACGGGAATCGCGTTGAGCGTCAACCTGTGTCTATCGTATCGGCCAATGCGGTTCAGGTACCCACAGACGAGTTCGACGCTGGTGACCGCGCCTGATTCCAGCGCGGCACTCAGTTCGGCTATCGATGCCTCCACCAGTGGTGGGGTTTGTGTCGGGGACGTCATGACGTGGCGCCGACGGCTGGTTGTTGCTGTGTGATGCAGTGGATTCCACCGCCGCGTGCCAGGATCTCGCGTGCGTCGATGGTCACCACGCGCCGGCCGGGGTAGACCGACGCCAGGATCTCGGCCGCGCGCGCGTCGGCCTCCGGTTCACCGTAACCACAGGCGACGACACCACCATTGACGACGAGGTGGTTGATGTAGCTGTAGTCGACGAAGCCCTCGGAGTCCCGAATCGTGTTGGGAGCGGGCAGATCGACGATGTTCCACGATCGTCCGGCTGCGTCGGTGGTGCCTTCGAAGAACTCGCGCAAGCCTTTGGTGACTGCGTGGTCGGGATGGTCGGGATTCGGCTGGTGGTGCAGCAGCAGCGTCCCGGGGGAGGGAATGGTCGCGACCATGTCGACATGACCGCGCGTGCCGAACCGCTCGTAGTCGCGGGTCAGGCCGCGGGGGAGCCAGATGACCTTCCTTGCGCCGATCGTGCGTTCGAGCTCGGCTTCGATCGTCTCGCGCGTGGCGTAGGGGTTTCGATAGGGGTCGAGTTGGACCGTCTCGGTGACGAGAACGGTGCCCTCGCCGTCGACGTGGATGGCGCCGCCCTCCTGGACGAGCATCGAGCTGACAACTGGGACACCTGCCCGGCCTGCGACCACGCGCCCGATCTGACGATCGTTGGTCCACTCGGCCCACTCCTGTGCGCCCCAACCGTTGAACGTCCATGTGACAGCGCCGAGTTGGCCTGCGTCGTCGATGACGAAGGTCGGCCCGATGTCGCGCATCCACGCGTCGTCGAGCGGCGCTTCGACGATCTCGATCTCCTCCGAGAGCATGGCACGCGCACGTGTCGTCTCTGTCGGGTCGACGACCATGACGACCTGCTCGAACTGCGCGACCGTATTGGCAACCTCGCTCCACGCGGCGTACGCGGTCTCGGCGTCGGCCGCGCTTTCGGCGAGGGTGGTGTTGGTCCGTGGAAACGCCATCCACACACGCTCGTGGGGGGCGGTCTCGGCGGGCATTGTCCAGGACATATTCGGAGCCTTTCGTTATTGATCGAGCAATCAATAACTAGAACGGTAAGGGGTGCGGGTCGGGCCGTCAAGTGGTACGAACGAATTATTGATTCTGTGATCAATAGCGGTTGACTAGGTGGTGGCCAGGCACGATGATCGCTGGGTGATGGTCTCGAAGAGCCGGACGCGCGCACCCCGCAAGTCGCCCGAGGAACGGACGGATGAGATCCGCACCGCCGCATGTCAGGTCGCTCGTGCCGATGGGCTTCCAGGGCTGACCCTGAGGTCTGTCGGCGCACGGGCAGGTGTGGCGCCCGCGCTCGTCGCACACTACGAGCCGAGTATGGACGAGCTCGTCGCGTCCACGTTCTCGGCGATCACCAGCGCGGAGGTCGACGACATCACCGAACTCATTGCCACCGAACCGAACTCAACGTCGAAGCTGCGGACCTTGATCGCGACGCTGACGGAGCCGGGCCGCGACGATGTCACGATCGTATGGGCCGACGCCTTCAGTCTTGGCAGGGTGAATCACCCTCTCGCTGCCGCAGTTCGGGACGTCATGGGCCGTTGGCAGTCACTGGTGTCCGAGCTCATCAGCGAGGGTGTCGACGCGGGCGAGTTCGTCACCGACGACGCGGCCGACGTCGCGTGGCAGTTCCTCGGGATGATCGACGGCGTCAACTCGCACGCGCTGGTGCACTACGCGGGTGCTCCCGACAGAGGGCGTCTGGTTCGGCGCGCGATGGAGAACGAGCTCGGACTCGCACGCGGAACCCTGCAGTAGGCCGGGCTGGGACATCACATCGAGTCGAGCCTGCCGGACAGCCGCTCGACCGTCCGAAACAGTGCCGCGTGATCGAGGCCGCCGTCGCCGTTGGCCCGCGCCGACGCCATGAGTGTCGCGACGAGGGAGCCGATCGGGAGAGCCAATCCTGCCTCGCGTGCCGAGGCGGTGACGATCCCGAGGTCCTTGTGGTGCAGGTCGATTCGCGCTCCCGGTGCGAAGTCTCGATCGATCATCCGACGTGCCTTGTGGTCGAGCACTGTCGATCCCGCGAGTCCTCCGCCGAGGACTTCGACCGCTGCGGTGGTCTGCACCCCGCTGGCCTCGAGGTAGACGAGTGCCTCGGCGAGTGCGGCGATATTGGCGGCCACGATCAATTGATTGGCCGCTTTGACCAATTGTCCACTGCCGCTTGGTCCCACGTGTACGACGGTCGAACCGACAGCATGCAGGAGGGGCGCCGCTGCCTCGACCGCCTGGTCTGAGCCGCCGACCATGATCGACAGGGTCGCATTGACTGCGCCCTCCTCGCCGCCCGACACCGGAGCGTCGAGAAACAAATGGCCGCGCTCAGCCGCCTGGTCGGCCAACCGGACCGCGACGTCGGGTCTGACGGTCGAGAAGTCGACGATGACGGTGCCCGGCTTGGCGTGCGCGAACACTCCATCTGGTCCATTCATCGTCTGCTCGACATCGGGGGAGTCGGGGAGCACCGTGGCGACGATGTCGGCATCGGCGACCGCCTTGGGGACGGAGTGCACTGCGGTTCCACCGGCCTCGACGAGTGCCGCGGCTTTGGACGGTGTGCGGTTGTAGCCGACGACGCGGTGTCCTGCGCGAACCGCGTTGACGGACATCGGACTGCCCATCACGCCGAGTCCGATGAACGCGAGGGTTGTCATGATGAGGTGCTCCTCCGTGGTGCGGTGATCCGAGTGCCGTGTCTCAGTGTGCGCCGTCTGCGAACTCCGCGATCCACGAGAACGGGTCGGGCAGCGTCGGGCGATACTCGAGACTGATCCATCCCTGGTATCCGGCTTCGTCGAGCGCACCCAGGTATCGCGCGAAGTCCATTGTGCCCGTGCCTGGTTCGCCACGGCCAGGGGCGTCGGCGATCTGCACATGACCGATCCGCCCGGTGTGGTGCGAGAGCACGTGGTCGAGGTCGTCGCCGTTCGTCGACAGGTGGTAGAGATCAGCGAGGAGCGCGACGTTGTCAATCCGGTGCTCGCGTCGAACGGCGTCGGCCACTGCGAGCGCATCATCGGCGAGGCGGAGCGGATAGTCCGGGATCGCACTGAGTGGTTCGAGGAGGATCTGCGCGCCGATCGTCGCAGCGGCACGAGCCGCGATGGCAAGGTTGTCGACTGCCAGTGAGTCTTGTTCGGCGATGTCGAGTCCTGCCATGCGGTTGCCGTAGAGCGAATTGAAACCCACGGTTCGCAGACGTGCACCGATGCCGACCGCGACGTCGATGCTGTCGACGAACTCGCGCGTCCTGGGCGGATGCGACAACAGCCCACGCTCACCCGCCGCGAGATCACCCGCTGCGAGGTTGAGGTGGGTGAGGCGTACCCCGGCGTCGTCGATCGCCGTCACGAACTCGTCGACCTCTCGATCGGCAGGGACAGCGTCGTCGAACGGCCACCAGAATTCGACGGCATCGAAACCCGCATCGCGCGCCGCCTGGGGTCTGCGCAGCAACGGTAGGTCGGTGAACAGCATCGAGCAGTTCACAGTCAGTCGGTGGGGGTTCATCGCGGCTCCCTCGTCTGGGGTCAACTCGGCTGACGTGACGTTGCTCGCGACTGTTTTACCGTCATTGGTGGGCGTCTCCCAAATGGCCCAAATGGTTAGCCTTGCTGAGGTTGTCCAGGGCCCAATCTGACGGTGTGCGAGGTGGCCATTTTCAGCGAGGGAGTCGGTGTCCGCACTCGGCGCGGTCTGAGATCGTGGCTGTCGACCAATCAGTAGAGATTGCCTCCGCTGCCGGGCAGAAACCGCGTGCGGCCAGGGCGTTCCGCGTATCGTGCTGCCATGCGACGGTGGCGGGTCCTCCTCATCCTCAGCGCTGCACAGTTCATCATGGTGCTCGACACAACGGTCATGAACGTGTCGGTGTCGCAGGTCGTTGCCGACCTCGGCACGACGTTGACCCAAGTCCAACTCGCGATCACCCTCTACACACTGGTCATGGGATCGTTCATGCTCTTCGGCGGTCGCCTCGGCGATATGTTCGGCAGGCGGAGGGTTTTCGCCATCGGGCTCATCGTGTACGGAATCGGTTCGCTCATCACGGCATTCAGCCAGAACATCGGCATGCTGTTGTTCGGATGGTCCTTCGTTGAGGGCGCCGGAGCCGTCATGGTGATGCCTGCGATCATTTCGTTGACGGCGTCGAACTATTCGGGTCGCGACCGCGCAACCGCCTATAGCGCCCTCGGCGGTATTGCCGCAGCCGGCGCGGCGGCCGGTCCGTTGATCGGCGGATGGGTGACTGAAGCACTCACCTGGCGGGTGGTGTTCGCCGCGGAGACCGTCGTGTGCATCCTCGTCGTGCTTGCGGTGCGCGCCATCGCCGACGACGAGAAGGCCGAGCCCGGGGGGATGGACTGGGTCGGAACCGCGTTGTCGGTAGCGGGACTCGGGCTCATCGTGATCGCGCTGCTGCAGGCAGGCACCTGGGGCTTCATCAGGCCGCGAGGCGCACTGACAATCGGTGACGTGAGAGTGACACCGTTCGGTTTCTCGGTGGTGCCGTTCATGATTGCGCTCGGCGTCTTTGTGCTCATCGGTCTTGTCTCCTGGGAGCGTCGTGTCATCGACCGTGGCGGCACACCGCTGCTTCACCCCGCGTTGCTTCGAAAACTGCAGCTGCGCAACGGATTGATCATGCTGCTCGCGCAGCAGACCATTATCGGCGGGATGTTCTTCATCATCCCGATCTACCTGCAGTACGCACTGCAGATGAACGCGTTCGAGACAGGAGTGAAGCTCGCGCCCATGTCGGTGGCCATGCTGATCGCGGCGTTCGCCAGCCCGAAACTGGCTGCGACGCAGTCGCCGCGGCGGATGGTCAGAATCGGTCTGGTGCTTGTGATCGTCGGTTGCGTACTTCTGGTGACCACCATCGATCCCGAGCTCAACAGTGTTGTGTTCGCCATCGGCATGGCCATCTTCGGCGCCGGATTCGGTTTCATAGCAGCACAACTCGGCAACGTGATCATGTCGTCGGTGGGCAATCGTGACCGTGGTGAAGCGGGCGGCTTGCAGGGCACGGCCCAGAACATCGGGACATCCGTGGGCGTTGCGCTGCTCGGTGCGCTACTTGTCGCCGCGCTCAGTTCGGGCTTCAATACGGCAGCTCAGGCAGACTCGACGATTTCGGCGCAGACGAAGAGTCAGATCAACGACGCGACGGCGAACGGCGTCGAAATCCTCGGACGAGACCAGCTCGAGGCGGTTGCTCAGGAGCACGATATTCCCGCCGGTGAGGTGTCGACACTTGTCGACGACTACGTCAACGCCCAGTTGGAGGCGATCAAGATGGCGATCCTGCTGGCCGTATTCTTGGCGTTGCTCGGACTAGTTGTCGCTCAACGACTTCCGACGGTTCCCGGCGCAGAATTGGGCAAGGATGAGCCAGCCGCGGCGGGAAAGTGATCGCGGCTCGAGTCTCATCGCAGGTGCCTCAGGACTCATCGCAGGTGCAGTGTGCGACCCGAGAGCGATCAGTCGTTGCTCGAATCCGAAGGGTTCGAGCCCGTGCTGTCGTAGCTGATCATGCCGTCGTGATCCTGCGGCTTGTCGTGCTTGAGCTTGTAGATGAGGCCGATGACGCCGGCAACGACGAGCAGTGTGAAGAAGATGAATCCCATGGCGATCTCCAGGGGCCTGCGACGATGTGCGCCGATCAGCGCACATCGTCGAGAATACTGCCCCGAGGGGTCAGGGGTTGGAGGTCAGGGGTTGACCCCGCGCGATGCCAACCACGCCTGCGGGTTGATCTTCTGCTGGTTCTTGTCCCAGACCTCGTAATGCAGGTGCGGGCCGGTGGACTGTCCACGATTGCCGACGGTGGCGATCGTCTGGCCGACGTGAACCTTCTGGCCCGCCCTGACGAAGCTCTCGTTGACGTGTCCGTAGACACCGGTCGTGCCGTCGTCCTGGCGAACACGAACCCACATCCCGAAGCCCGACGCCGGGCCCGATTCGAGGACGGTGCCGTCGGTGACGGCGTGGATCGGAGTGCCGACGCGGTTGGCAATGTCGACGCCGTTGTGATGCGATCCCCAGCGGGCGCCATACCCGGAGGTCACGGTGCCGGTGGTCGGTGCAACGGCACGCTTCTTGCCCGGGACCCCCGCATTCGGGGGCAACGCGTTGCGGGTGAGTTCCTCTAGCTGCGGTGGCAGCTTGATGTTTTCCGGAAGCTTGATGTTCTCTGGCAGCTTGATGTTCTCCGGCAACGCCACGGTCGGTGCTGCGGGCTTCGGAGCCGGCTTTGCGGCGGCCTGCGCCGCGCCAACGGAACCGAGGCCGATCACTCCGGTGATCGCGGCGACGGTCGCGGTCTTCAGCTTGAGGGTGTGCGCGTTGTTGGAAGCTGCGCGGTGCTGACCACGGCTGGCGCGAGGTGGCGAGTCAAAGACCGCACGCGTCGCGTTCGGGATCGAGTCACGGTCGGTCAATCGGTGGTGAGGCACTGCTATACGTCCGCTCTGGGGTTGGTAACGCTTTGATATCGGAATGGACACGGCGAGACTATCAGACGCGCGGCTTGGGCGACATGTCGTGTTTGCCGGAGAGGCTCAGATCCGGTATCGTCGCAGGTCAAGGCAGTGGAGGGCGTTATGAATCGTTCGCGCGGCCAGGTTGTGCCGGCTCCTTCGCCGGTCCCGCCCGTGACCACCATCGACGACGTGGTGGCTGCCCTCGACGACATCATTTCGTGGTCGGTGAGCACACCGAGTCGTCTCGGCTACTTCGCTGCGCTCTACAAGCGCATCACTCTTGCCGTGGGTGCTGCCATAGAGCGCGGGTATTTCGACGACGGCCCGCGGATGGAGCGTCTCGATGTCGCTTTCGCCGCCCGATACTTTGAGGCTTTCAACGGCTATCACCATCCCGGCACCTTCTCGAAGCCAACTCGCTCCTGGCGCATCACGTTCGACCATGCACCCGATCCCGCGCCGATCATGGTGCAGCACATGCTCGCCGGGATCACTGCACATATCGTGTTGGACTTGGGAATCGCGGCGGTCGAGGTCGCCGGCCGACGCGGGCTTCGGGATATCGAGCGCGATTTCACGACGATCAACGCGGTGCTTGCGAGCCAGGTCAATGGTGTTGTCGACGACATCAACGAACTTTCGCCCGCGCTGGCCGAGATCTATACCGTCCTCAAGCAGAATCAGATCTTTGCGATCAATGAGGCGATCAAGGTCCTCCGCGACAGTGCGTGGCGGTTCGCGTTGCTGTTGGCAGTCGAGCCCGGGTTCGCCCGTGGCCCTACCATTCTCGCGCGCGACCTGGTGGTCGCACGCCAGTGCTTGGCCGTCTTCGATCCGACGGGCGTCGTCGGCGTCCTTGATAGCGCCGTCACCCGGATCGCCGCTCGGGAGAGCCGGGGTGTGGCGCACAACGTCGAGGTGCTTGCCGACGTGGCCGCGACGCCCGCTCCGATCGAGACGGAACTGTAGGGGTCAGAGCCCGAGTTCGATCATCCGCTTGGTGATCCGATCGTCGGTGGTCGCGACCGGTTCGCCGGTGGCCACCCAGGGGTCGCCTCCGAAGTAGGTAGCCATGATCTTCTCCGCGGTGCGGGTGGCGAGCGCCTGGGTGGTCAGGGTGGGGTTGGGTCCGCCGAGTGAGTTGGCGAGAACCGAGTTGTCCGCGATGAAAATTCGGTCGACGAATCGCGCCTCACCGCTGGGGCGCGTCACGGAATTGCGGGCCGACTCGCCCATGCGCATCGACGAGTGCACGTGGAGGAGCAGGGGAGCCCAGTCCAGCCGATATACCTTTCGCGCGCCGGCTTTCCGGAGGAGTTGCGCCGCCTTCGTCGTGATGTACTCGCGGTTGCGTCGGGTCGGGGCCGACCGCTTGCGAATGTCGATGTCGACTTTCGCGACAGCACCGTGGGAGTCAGCCGGGAAAAGTGAAGGCACTATTCGACATTCGGGCTCGACGTGGTCGTCGGTGATGCACAAGACGTTCAGCATCCGGTCGATTCCGTGGGCCATGAAGTCGCGGAGTTCGTCCCCGGCCAGTCGTCCGGTGGGGCCGTCCCATGCGCCCCGCATCCCGCGGCCGTTGGTGTACTGGCCGCGAATACCGCTGTTGGACAACGTCATCGTGAACGCCTGGATCGCCGGGGTGACTCCGGAGTTCTCCAAGCATCCATATCCGGGGAACTCGACCCGTGCACAAGAATTGGCACCCCGCGTGTTGCCGGTGTCCTCATCGAAAAGACCTACCACCCAGTCGAACCAGTGGTCGGTGTGTCCGCGACCGACCCAGCCGTTCGGGTTCGGCAATCCACTGTTGAACCACAGCCGCGGGCTCTCTGTAGCGCCGCCGGCCATCACCACGACCTGGGCGTCTTCACGATGTCGCACCCCGGTGACGTTGTCTCGCCATGTCACTCCGGTGGCGCGGACGCGTCCGCGGCGTTCCTCTGTGTGAATTTGCTCGACGAACGACTCCGCGCGCAGTTCCATGGCCTTGCCGCCGCGACGAACCGCATCAGCGGCAAGGCCGAGCGGAACGTAACTGTTGTCGGTCGATCGGCGGGCGAAGAGGTTCCGTGGTGCGCGCGCTGGTTGGTAGCAACCCTGAAAACAGTGGCCGCAGAAGGTGCAACCCGTTGCCTGCGGGTAGGCGAGAAGGTTGGAATCTGTTGTGCGGCCGGCATTTCCGCCTGGATGCAAAATACAGTTCGGCTGCGGTCGAAAAGCTGCGCGGGTCGTGTCCCGTGATCGTTGCAGCGGCAATCCCAAGCCTTCGCAGCCTCGGAAGAAGAGCGCCTCTTTGGTCCCCATCGGGGCAGGCTTGACCGGCAGGCTCGCTTCCACCCACTCGAGATACGGAACGAGTTCGCGGTAGGTGAAGGGGAAGCGATGCGCGGTGTCGTACAGGGCGGCGTCGGCACCGCGGTAGCCGGCGAACACGCCGGGATACGGTCGCGGACTGTTGCCGAAGAAGTGTTGAGTGGTGCCGCCCACCCCACCCAATTCCCAGACGAAGCTGTTCTGTGCCCATTCGCGGTGCCAGTACGGTGTGGACCGGTCGCCCGGTCCGAAGCGGAGGAAACCGGCTGTGGGGTCGTTGGCGTCGAACTCGAGATGCGACCACTGTTTGGCGGGGTTCGCGTGGCGCGGACCACCTTCGAGCAGCAACACGTCGAGGCCCTGTCCGGCGAGTTCGGCGGCGACCACCGGGCCACCCCCACCAGCGCCGATCACAATGACGTCACGCACTCAGAACTCCTCGAATCCCTTGTAATAGCCGATGAAATCGTCGTGGCCGTCTACGAGCCCGTTGGGCCGGTATCCGGTGATGTTCCAACTGACAGGACGCCGAGAGACGCCGTGCGGTGTAGTCGTAGAGCCGATGCTCGCTCCACACGGTGAACGCCGAACCGTCGAGCAGGATGCCCCCGACGAAGCGCAACAGGCCCGCGCCGGACCCGCGCAGCGGTTGCGGTAGCGCATTGTCGAAGACGGCGAGTAGATCGGCAGCAGGTTGTTCGACCAACTCGAACGCACGGGCTTTCGTCTGAAAGTTGGCGTTGGCGAAGGGTGAGGCAAACGGACCCGCAAGCGGTGCGCCGACGAGTAGCGCTGCGACATCCATGACCAACCCGGCGATCAGGGACAGCGGAAAGGTGCGGTCGTTGTCGCTGACGCCGAGCGCGCGGTCGACTGCCGAGGCCACCTTGTCGTCGGGAAGCTGCAGCGGCGTGACGGCCAGGTCGGTGAGCGTCACCGACAGTGCCACTGCCAGTGGCCGGAGAAGCTGGTCGCCCTGCGGTAGAAAGCGGTCCACCAGGCCGACGAATTCGTCGGCCGCACCATCAGACATCGCACCGGGGCCGCGCCCGGTGACACCCTGCTGCTTCGAGTACCGGTCGTCACCTGGCATCACCATGACCGACACGCCACGGAGCGCATCGCGCGACGCTATGCGCAGCCCCCCCGAGTATCTGTCTCGCGATGGGCGGCATGTCCAGATAGCCGTCGGGCGGGGATGGCGCGGCGCGCGCCGCGGGTGTGCGCGACAACGCGAGAACCACTGTGGCAAGACCAGACGCCCCTAACAACTGACGCCGACTGATCCCGCGGGAACCCGCGGAAGAATCGGACATCTACAGCATCGCCGTGTTGTGGGTCACATTGCGAGGCTACGGCACGAGCGCCGGGAAAGTCGCTTTTGCCGCGGGGCGTCGTCGGAACTCAGGTGAACTGATCTGACGTCGAGACAGTTCGGAACTCGTTGACGGCGGTGGGCGCTGAGGCGCGAGTCAGCCGACGGCCCGCACGAACTCCTGTGCGGCCGGTGGCACCGGTGCGTCGTCGACGAATTCTTCACGCGCGCTGATGATCAGTGCGACGGCAGCCAGGGCTATCCACAACCCGGAGATGACGGCCTAGGTGAGCACATTCTGTTTGCGGTAGTGCACGACGGTTGCGGCAAATTCCCGGAGGAATCCCGACGGCAGGTAGTACCAGGCGGTGGGGGAGCCGACGACGATCGCCCCTGGAATGCCCAACTCACGGCTCAGCGATGCGCTACGCAGTACGTGGAAATTGTTCGTCACGACGATCATCTGGGCGGAGTTGATTCCCTGATCGGCCAACAGCTGTAGCGAATTCTCCAAGTTCTCGCGGGTGTTGGTCGATGCGTCCTCGAGGAGTACCGCGTCGGCCGGTACGTGAGTTTCCTCAGCGAGGTACCGGGCCATGGCAGATGCCTCGCTGACCACCTCGTCGTTGCCCCTGCCTCCGGACACCACGATCCATGGCTGACGGCCTGCCGCGACCAGATCGTCGTAGACGCGTACCGCTCGGTCGAGCCGGCTCGCCAGAAGCGGGGTAACGCGATCGCCGTTGAGCCCTGCACCCAGTACGACGATCACTTCGCTGTCAGTGATACGCCCATTCACCCTCGGATATACGACCGCGTAGGTCGTGTACGCCATCAGTTCGGCGACGATGATTGCCCCGGGAATGATGCCCAGCGGTACGACAACCAGCTGCCAGTCACCGTAGATGGCGGAAAACATCCACCACCACACAAGAGCCAGGGTCGCGATGATGGCCAATCCGAGGGCGGCCGGGACCAACGTGGCCATGCGCAATCCCTCGCGGCGGACCACGATGGGCGTATTGGCTGCCAGCAGTAGTGCGCTCGCGGCCAAGCCCAGAATCACGACGAGCACCGGCAACACCGCGACCAACAGGGAGAATGAACCCTCGGGAGCGATGATCACCGCGATCGCCGTCGCCGAGATCCAGATCATGGTGAGGCTCGCCATCAGCCACAGCCCGTGCGTGGAATGTCGGGCGTCGCGTCGAATCCGAAACCACGTAACGGCTATCAGTATCGCGGTGAGGACGAATATGACTCCGACGACAATTCGCACTGCGGTGCCTCTCTGACGTTGCGCGGCCACCCACGTTTCCGGTGAGCATGAACTGATCCCATTAGACAGACTCTCAGCAGAGCGATGGCCCGGGACACACAGTCCCATTCATGCAGCCCATCTCAAAGCTGATCTCGTTCGCCGGGATGATGGCTCGCAAGTTAGCGCCCGTTATTGGGCGGATCGAGGCCTATTTCGGGCGCGTGCACGACACTGAGTGGCGTGTCGACGTTCCTCCACCGGCTACCGCAACCGGTACAGATCTGGAATCCGCGGCATCTGCTGCGACTGGCCGACGCGGCAGATCCCGGACGGCAGCGGCTGCACGACGCGACTCTGGTCACCTCCGCGGTTGCGTTGTCGACCGGCGCCACCTGGGTTCTGGTCGCCACGGGCCACGCGGACCAGTCGATGCTCGTCGTCCCCATCATCACCGCTTTGGTGTGCACCAACTCCACCAAGGACCCCACTCCCCGGGCGCGGCTCGTCACCGCGAGCCTCCAGCTCATCGTCGCGCTGCTCTCTGCGACGCTCGCCGCGCTGCTCGAGCCGTACCGATTCGCGGCGGTCTCGGTGTTCGTCGCGGTGTCGGGAATCGCCGTGTGGGTTCGACGATTCGGTCCTCGGGGTGGAGCGCTGGGATTCGCGGCCTTCTTTCCGTACTTCCTCACTCTGCTGTTACGCCTGGATCACGGTCAGCTGCCCGTCCTGTGGCTGGTGGTCGGCCTCACCATGGGCACCGGAGTGCTTCTGCGTGCGGTGGCGCTTCGTCAGCGGCCGCGGCGTCAGATCACGTTGCTGCTCAAGGAGTTTCGCATCGCGGCTGACACCGCCCTACTCGCCGCACAGCGCGCCACCGGCCGCCCGCGCATCGAGCGCGACCTCGCCCGGCTCGGTGGAATGTCCCTCGCGATCGACGACTGGCAGTCACGGTTCGACACGCATCGCTACCTCGATTGCGAACCACAGACTCTCGCCGACCTTGTAGTGGATGCGCAGATCTCGGTGGAGCAGGTGTGCAGTCAGCTCGTTGCCGACAGGTTCGGCGACGCGTCGCAGTCAGACGACGGCGCACTCCCACGAAACACATTGCTCGTCAACGCGATCACCGATCTGCACACCGTTCTGGGCAAGGATGTCGACGTCGAAGCAAGCCGCGTCGCGGCACGTCGGGCGAAACGAACCGAGTCCCTCGTCGACCTCAGCGAGGAGGGGGGACTGGCCACGCTGGAGATCTCGCGCTGCGTACGTACGTGGCATGCGCTCAATGAACTGACCGCTTCGGTGCGCGACTCCGAGGCGATGCCCCCTGCCGACCCCTCCGACCCTGCCGACGGTCATCGCGAGCGCCACCGTCCACGTCTCGGGCCGGCCTCCCTCTGCATCTCGGCACCGCCCTGGAAACTGCAGCACTGGCGCAACTGGGAGCCTACGTCGCGGCTGGCTGTTCAGGTGATGTTCGCCACCGCACTGGCTTCCGTCGTAGGCGAGGCTATTTCCGCTTCCCGCTGGTACTGGGCCGTTCTGACCGCGTTCATCGTCTTCATCAAGGCCAGCACGCGTGCGGCCGTGCTAACTCGCGCGATGGACCGGATCGTCGGCACCGTGCTGGGAGTCGTGATCGGGGCGCTCGTGGTGGTGGTCGCGAACCATCACGTGATCCCCGAACTGATCCTCGGCGTGCTCTGCGTCTTCCTCGCAAGCTATTTCGGCCCGGTTCAGTACACCTACCTGGTGGCGTTCATCACCGTGATGGTCGCTGCGCTGTTCGATCTGCTCGGCGTCTTCGACATGCGACTGCTCGTCGTTCGCGTCGAGGAGACCGTGGCGGGATCGCTGATCGGGGTGGTCTGCGCCTACTTGATTCTCTCGACCAATTCGCGGCCCATGCTCATCGATTCCATCGCCAAGTACTTCGACGCCCTGGACGACGCCCTCGTCTGTGTTGCCACCGGACTCACCACTGCGGGGGAGCGTCATCAGATCACCGAGGCCACTCGACGCCTCGAGCAAGCCAAGGTCAACGTCGAATCCGCCTGTTCGTCAACACGAGCTGTCGCACTTCTGGAGCCACGGTCATCAACCGCGGCAGTCCGACAACCGATCGTGGCGATTCATCATTGCGCACACTCGCTGTTGATCGCGGCCATCGTTGTCTCCGGGTCCGAGCCACCACAGGTCTTCACAGGTACCGACGCCACCGATATCCGCGAGGCACTGGACCGAATCCGTGAGCGGGTCAAGATGACTCGAGCAGCGCTCAGTGGCGAAGCGGAGTCGGCCGTCGACCCCGCCCGCATCCCCGTCATCTCACTACTCGCCAAGCTGAACGTGGAGCCGGATACTCCTCGCGGCGAGGCGATCGTGGCAGCGTCGCGCCTCAATCAGGTGCTCGAGGATCTGGACCAGGCAGCGACCAAGGTGCCGGATGCTGCCGAACAGCAATGAGACCAGCGACAGAAACCAATAAACCCCTGCTGAACAGGGGTTTCGTGGTGCCCTCGGTGAGACTCGAACTCACACTGGACGGGTTTTGAAAAACCTGCGATGTGCGTTTCGGGTGACTTGGTGACCAGTGCAGACGAGGCTGATTGTTTGGAATCGATTCGGGACCGCATAAACCCCCACCTATTGCTCAGTAGCGACTACTGCTGGATCACGACCTGATGACCCGCGAGCGCCGGGATGTTGCCGGGGTGGTGGTGACTCGCGGGCGGGGCATAAGGCGGCGGGCAGTGCGGTATCGCTCGGCAGTGCCCGGCATCGTCTCGCGGATCGTTTGGTGAGCGTCCGCAAGTTCCACGGCGTGAACAGACTTCCGCAGGCAATTTCACGTCCAGTTCGGTGGGGACGAGCTTTGGTTGGCGTGTCCGCCGACGTCAAGCCGTCCCGATACGCCACCCGTGCGACGTTCTGTGAGCGTGTGCCCGCACGTCGGACCGAGCTTGGGCTGGGCCAAGAGCAGGATGCCGAGAAGACCGGCATCCACCTCACGTATCTCGGTTGGGTCGAGCGTGGTCAGCGCAGCCTTCGCTTGGAATCGGTGCTGAAGTTCGCGGCCGGTCTGGAGACGGCGCCAGGCTACTCGGCAGGCGGTCCGCCAACCGAGTAGATGTCGTATGGTCTAAGTGCGGCTCCTGCAAGATGGATAGATCGCCCGGGGTGCGCACGATCTCGGGCCGCCAGCGTCCCGGCGTCGTAGGGGCCGACACTCAGAGCCGATCGAGTACCTGCGACTCGCGGTGCGTGCGACCGCTGGAGTTGCCGTGCTCGATTACGCTTTCCTCTGTTTGGTTCTTGCCGTTGTCGGCCTTGTCCGCTACGCGCTATGGCTTCGATTCTGCCGCCGCATCGCGCAGACTCGCGACGATGCCCCGGCGGTTATCAACGCCGCTAAGGCGTCGCGTCCGGCATTCTGGGCTGCCAATCGATCGCCGTAGCGAGTACCCCCGCCTCACCGGAGCAGGACAGGTCGATGAGGGGGTCTCGGTGAGGACGCACTCTCTGCACGGTGCATGTCCGCCGAACCAAGGACCGTAAGGGTGGTCAGTGGGTGACGAGCACGCCCAGGAGTCGCAAGGTGCGTTGTTCGTACCTTTGCCGCCGTGGATGGCCGAAGGGATGTGCGTCTACGTTGCCGAGCATCCCCGCGCCGCCGAGTTGACAGCGCCTTTGCGGGCCTCGCTAGAGAGCGGTGGACGGCGGATGAAAGGCGAGCGCACCGTAGCTGAGTTGGACTGGTCTCAGCCTCCCGAGATGGGGACGAGGTTCGAGACGATTTTGGCTCCGGCGCTGGTTGAGGTCGGTCCGCCAGTACGCTGCCCCGCCCGCAACGGCCAGCCAGTCCAACGAGGCATCAGGCTGCACGACTATAGCCGCCACACGTTCGCCACCATGCAGTTGTCGGCGGGCGTCCACTTTATGCAGGTTTCGCAGTGGCTCGGCCATGCGCAATATTCGCTGACACCTACGGCGACTGGATACCGAGCGAAAACGGAGGCGCGCTGAAGTCCCCCGCTTGAACCCGCCCCGGCTCCTGCGCCAACGGTGTCCGAGCGGAACGTCGTGCAGCTATTCAGTCGCTAGGCGGTTTGACCGGCGGAGCTAGATCAATGCCAATCTCCGAACGGGTAGACCCCATCAGATTCATCTCAGCTCTATAGACCGAGTCCATAGCTGCTCTATAGGATGCCTCCGCCTCGGTGCGTTCCTCGGCCGTCATAGTTCGTCCAAGCTCGCCGCTGCGCTGTGATGTGGCTTCATCGAGCCCTTCGTGAAGTGCGTCGATCAATCTAGTTGCATCGTCCGCCAGACCATTACTCACAAGGAATAGCCTGCCTAGCAGTGTTCGGCCGTTGCTAACTCGCACACTTAACTCGTCGTTGACATCAGCCATTTCGTGGACGGTCCAACTGTCGTGCCGCCAAATTCGTTGGCAGACTTCGTTTGACAGGACAAGTAGTTCCGCAACGGTTTCCAGGACGATCTGTTTTCGCCACGCATCGTGGTCACGGGATCGAGCTTCCTCCCGGTCGTACTCGGCGCGAGCGTCAGCCTTGGCGATCGCTAATCGATTTGTGCTGTTGTTGACGACTACGCCGACCACCGCACCGATAGCAACGAGTAGAGAGCCGAGGACAGGTAGCCATGCGAGCCACCACGCGGTTTCGCTCAAGACTTGAACTTGCACTGGTTCCATGCGTTGGATTCTGGCAGCTGAGTCCGACAATCCGTGCGGTGCCGTGCCGCGTGGGTAGCACGGGTGGTATTGACACAGTTGGACGACACTCAGATGGCAGAAAACCCCTGCTGAACAGGGGTTTCGTGGTGCCCTCGGTGAGACTCGAACTCACACTGGACGGGTTTTGAATCCGTTGCCTCTGCCAATTGGGCTACGAGGGCATCTGCCGCCGCGAGCGGCTGCAACAGACAACTGTAGATGATCGGCCGGAAGCCGCGTGAGCCGGTACTCTTCGGAGCATTGGTGCTGGTCGTGAGCGAGTGGGTGCGGCCGGTTGTGACCGCTCTGGTCAACTCGATGTGGAGGAGGGATTGGTGACTGTGGTGGAGAATGTTCCGGCCCAGGCCGAGGACAAGCAGACTGCACACAAGGTGCTCGTCGCCGAGGACGACTCGCTGATCCGGATGGATCTCATCGAGATGCTCCGCGAGGAGGGCTACGACGTGGTGGGCGAGGCGCCCAACGGGCAGGCGGCCGTCGATCTCACCGAGAAGCTCTCGCCCGATCTCGTCATCATGGACATCAAGATGCCGGTACGCGACGGGATCGACGCCGCCACCGAGATCGCACACAAGCGGTTGGCGCCCGTGGTGATGTTGACGGCCTTCAGTCAGCGCGACTTCATCGAGAGAGCTCGGGATGCCGGCGCAATGGCGTACTTGGTGAAACCGTTCTCCAAAGCCGATCTCGTTCCCGCCATCGAGGTTGCGGTCAGTCGCTATCACGAACTGAAGATGCTTGAAAAAGAAGTTGCGACAATGCAGGACCGGCTCGAAACACGCAAGCTGGTCGAGCGCGCAAAGGGATTGCTCATGGAGAAGCAGTCGTTGTCAGAACCAGAGGCGTTCAAGTGGATTCAGCGCGCGGCGATGGATCGTCGTACCACGATGAAGGCCGTCGCGCAGGTCGTCGTCGAAACGTTGGGACCCACAGACTGACCCCTGAGTCGGCCGCGTTAAATCTGTGAAAACGCGTCGACGGTGACTAGCGGATTTCTCTTTCATTGCCCCACGCAAACTCGTATCTCGGTCTATGTTTTCTCAAGGTCTCCTCAGTAGACCTCCCGGCCACAGGGGGTCGGGTGGCTGGACGAGAGGTAGTAAAGATGCATCGTCGCGTGACGACCGCAGCGCTAGGGGCGACGCTGGCCGCTGTGCTCGCCGTTTCGGCATGTAGCAGTAAGTCCACTGACTCGGATTCGTCATCGAGTGGGTCGGCATCAGCGGGGTCGGGGCTCACCATTTCGGCTCTCGCCCAGATCGATACGGAGGGCAAGGAACAGCCGAAGGCATCGGACGCGGAAGCTCTCGATCCGGCCTCGCCGAGCGGAAAGAAGTGCGACCCGGCGACCATTGCAATGGCGGGAGCATTGACCGGCGCCGACGCGGCACTCGGTATCAACATCGTCGACGGCGCGCAGCTCGCCGTCGACCAGCACAACAAAGCGAATCCCGACTGCAAGATCACCCTCAAGCGTTTCGACACCGAAGGTGACCCGCAGAAGGCAACACAGGTTGCACCGACCATCACCAACGACGACTCGATCATCGGATTGATCGGTCCGGCGTTCTCCGGTGAGACCAAGGCGACCGGCGGCATCTTCAACCAGGCAGGACTCGTCTCGGTGACCGCTTCGGCCACCAACCCGACGCTCACAGACAACGGGTGGAAGACCTTCTATCGCGGCCTCGCCAACGACGACATTCAGGGCCCCGCCGTCGCGAAGTACCTGACCGGGGCAAAGGGCAAAAAGAAGGTCTGCGTCATCAAGGACGACACCGACTACGGCGCCGGCTTGGCCAAGGCCGTCACCGGCGCACTCGGCTCCGCCGCTGACGCCGACTGCTCGGGCGACGTCAAGAAGGGTGAGCGCGACTTCTCCGCGATCATCTCGAAAGTCACTGCGGCACAGCCGGATGCAGTCTTCTACGCGGGCTACTACGCGGAGGCCGCGCCGCTCGCGCAGCAGCTCAAGTCGGCCGACTCGAATGTTCTGTTCGTCTCGGGTGATGGTGCGAACGATCCGCAGTTCACCGCGCAGGCCGGCGATTCCGCCAAGGGCGCATTGCTCTCGTGCCCGTGTGGTCCCGCTCCCGACAAGTTCGCTTCGGACTACAAGGCTGCGTTCAACCAGCCGCCGGGCGTGTACTCGGTTGAGGCGTACGACATCGCGACGATCATGATGAAGGGCATCGAGGAGGGCAACAACACCCGTCCCAAGTTGCTCGAGTACATCAGCAAGTACAACGGCACCGGTCTTGCCCGTAAGTACTCGTGGACACCGAAGGGTGAACTCACCACATCACTGATCTGGGTATACGAGGTCAAGTAAGTACGACACCACCGCGCCCGGCCGTCGATCACGGCGGCCGGGCGCGGTTCGTGTCTGCGATTTTTCGACGATTGAGGGGATCGTATGACCACCACACTTCTGGTGGCACAGACGTCGACCGCAGTGGCATCCACCATCGGGTTCGACTATCACGCACTGTTCGACGGCTTCTGGGGCCTGACCATCGAGGGGCTGACCTACGGATCGGTGTACGCGCTTGTCGCGGTGGGATACACACTCGTCTATGGCGTGCTCCGACTGATCAACTTCGCTCATTCCGAGGTTTTCATGCTCGGCATGTTCGGCACCTACATCGGACTGCTGTTGTTGGGCTTCACGCCGTCGGGCAACACGTACTCCGAGGGAACGGTCATGACGGTCGTCTATCTCGTGCTCGCGGGCCTGTGCGGCATGATCGTGGCGGGCGGAGCGGCGGTCGGACTGGAGTTCGTCGCGTATCGGCCCCTACGTCGACGCGGCGCGAAGCCGCTCGCGTTCCTCATCACCGCGATCGGAATGTCGTTCGTACTGCAGGAATTCGTGCATTACGTGCTGCCGAAGTTCCCGGTCGACCCGCCACTCGGCGGCTCCACGGCACAACCGACGATTCGCCTCGTGGAGCCCGTGAAGGAGTTCACGATCTTCGGCGCCCCGGTATTCAACATGACGGTGGTGATCATCGGCTCTGCGTTGGTGCTGGCGCTCGGCGTCGACTTCATGATCAACAAGACACGTCTGGGACGTGGAATCCGTTCGGTGGCACAGGATCCCGATGCCGCGCTGCTGATGGGTGTCTCCCGCGATCGCATCATCCTGGTCACCTTCCTCATCGGTGGTCTGCTGGCAGGCGCTGCGGCGCTGCTCTACACGCTGCGTGTACCTACCAACATCGTCTACAACGGCGGCTTCATTCTCGGGATCAAGGCGTTCTGCGCCGCGGTGCTCGGCGGAATCGGCAACGTTCGTGGCGCGCTCTTGGGAGGCTTGCTGCTCGGTGTAATGGAGAACTACGGTTCCGTGCTCTTCGGAAATCAATGGAAGGACGTCGTCGCGTTCGTTCTCCTGATCCTCGTATTGATGTTCCGTCCAACCGGAATACTCGGTGAGAAGCTGGGGAAGGCGCGGGTATGACGACATCAGACAATGAGGCGTCAGACAGCGTGGCGTCAGACAAGGTGGCGTCGGCGAAAGTGTCTTCGACGCAACTGACCACGCCGCCGCCGCGCGGTCTCGGCGACCGTATCCGCACCTGGTGGGACAGCCTGCCTCGCGTGCAGCAGTGGCTACTCGGCGTCCCCCTCATCATTCTTCTCGCGCTGCTTCCGGTCATCAAACCGCCACTGATCACGACGACGGCAACCAACTTCGGTGTGGTCATGGCGACGTTCGCCATGACGGCATTGATTGCCATCGGACTCAACGTCGTGGTCGGCCAGACGGGTCTCCTCGACCTCGGCTACGTCGGCTTCTACGCGGTGGGCGCCTACGTCGTCGCATTGCTGACGAGTCCGGCGAGTCCGTTGTGGAACAGCGAAGATCACGGGTTCTTCTCGGGGCCGTGGGCGTGGCTCGCCTGCGTTCCGCTCGCGATCATCATCACCGGACTCACGGGGTTGGTCCTCGGTACCCCGACGCTGCGCGTCCGAGGCGACTACCTGGCGATCGTCACCCTGGGATTCGGCGAGATCGTGCGTCTGCTCGCCGACAACCTCACAGACATCACCAACGGTGCGTCGGGACTGCAGGGTGTCCTGTTCCCCGAGCTCGGGCGGTCCGACGCGCATCCCGACGGCGTGTTCTCCGTCGGTAACAACAGCCCGACCACGAACTACGGTGTCTGGTGGTACTGGCTGGGAATCGTCGCAGTCATCCTCGTACTGATCATCATCGGCAATCTGGAACGCAGCCGCGTCGGACGCTCGTGGGTGGCGATTCGTGAAGACGAGGACGCTGCCGAGATCATGGGCGTGCCCACGTTCAAGTACAAGCTGTGGGCGTTCGTGATCGGCGCGGGTATCGGCGGGCTGTCGGGCGCCGTCTACGCGGGCCAGGTGCAGTACGTCGATCCCAAGGCGTTCACGGTCATCAACTCGATGCTTTTTCTCTGTGCCGTCGTGCTCGGCGGACAGGGCAACAAGCTCGGCGTGATCGCCGGCGCGTTCATCATCGTCTACCTGCCTGCGCGGGTGCAGGGCATCGAGGTGGGCGGGCAGTCGCTCAGCGAGTTCAAGTACCTGTTCTTCGGCATCGCCCTCGTGGTGCTGATGATCTTCCGGCCGCAAGGCCTGTTCCCGGCACGAGCGCGACTGTTGACCTTCGGTCGGAAGGTTTATGCCGCTGTCCGTCGTAACCCCAACCCGCTACCGTCGGGAAGTGAGGAGGCGCACGCATGACGCACAGGACACCTGACGACGCCGCGGACGATCGCGCCGACGACACCACTCCGCGTGTCGACATCAGCAAGGCGCAGACCGGGCAAGATAACGTCGAACAGGTCGAGGAGGTGCTCGCCGACCCCGAGTCGACGGCCGTCGTCGACCCGGCAGCGGTCGATCCGCAACTCGCTGATCCAGAAGCTGTCGCCGAAGCCGTTGCGCCGCAACGGAACATCGAAACTGCCGAGGGTGAACCGCTACTGAAGGTCACCGGTTTGACCGTCGAATTCGGTGGCCTGGCTGCACTTGACGACGTCACGTTCGACATCAAGCGCGGCGAGATCCTCGGCCTGATCGGACCCAATGGCGCGGGCAAGACCACGTGCTTCAACGCGATTACGGGCGTCTATCGTCCGACGCGTGGAACGGTGGTCTTCGACGGTGCGCCGCTCGGCAAGATGTCGCAGCACAAGATCACTCGCAAGGGGATCGCGCGTACCTTCCAGAACGTGCGGCTCTGGGGTGAGATGACCGCCCTGGAGAACGTCTCCGTCGGCACCGATGCCCGACACAAGACGTCGGTCTTCGGAGCAATCATGCGCACGCCGCGGCTGTACCGCGAAGAACACGACGCCGTCGACCGCGGGATGGCGCTGCTCGAGTTCGTCGGTATCGGTGCCCGCGCGGCGGAGAAGGCGTCGAATCTCCCGTACGGAGATCAGCGTCGTCTCGAAATCGCTCGGGCATTGGCCACCGAACCCAAGCTGCTGTGCCTCGACGAGCCTGCGGCCGGCTTCAATCCGAGCGAGAAGTCGGCGCTGATGGAGTTGATCCAGAAGATCCGCGAGGACGGCTACACCGTGCTGCTGATCGAGCACGACATGCGCTTGGTCATGGGTGTGACCGACCGCATCGTCGTCCTCGAATTCGGCCGCAAGATCGCTGACGGCTCACCGCGCGAGGTTCGCGAGAATCCCGCGGTCGTCGCCGCCTACCTGGGAGTTCCCGATGACCAAATCGCCTGATCTCAGCAAGGATTCGGCCTCGACGACCACCAAGACACCGGTGCTGGAAATGACCGACGTCGTCATTCACTACGGCCGAATCCAAGCGCTGCACGGCATCTCGCTACACGTCGACGAGGGCGAGCTGGTGACTCTCCTCGGAGCCAACGGCGCGGGAAAATCGACCACGATGCGCGGTATCTCCGGTCTGCTCAAACTCAGTCAGGGCGACATCAAGTTCCATGGCGAGTCGATCACCAAGCTGGCCCCGCACGAGCGTGTGTCACGGGGAATCATCCAGGTTCCCGAGGGCAGACACATCTTCCCGGGAATGACGGTGCTCGAAAATCTCGACATGGGTTGCTATGGAAGGAAATTCGAGTCCAAGGCTGCCTACAGTCAGGCCCTCGACCAGGTCTTCGAGTTGTTTCCGCGGTTGGCGGAACGGCGCAAGCAATACGGCGGCACCATGTCCGGCGGCGAGCAGCAGATGCTCGCGATCGGTCGTGGACTGATGGCGCGTCCCAATCTGCTACTCCTCGACGAACCGTCAATGGGATTGGCGCCCATGGTGATCCAACAGATCTTCTCGATCATCGCGCAGATCAACGCGGAGGGAACCACGATCCTGCTCGTCGAGCAGAATGCGCAGCAGGCCTTGAGCCGCTCCGATCGGGGCTACATCCTGGAGACCGGCACGATCCTGAAAGAGGGTCCGGGCAAAGAGCTACTCGTCGACGACGCGGTGCGTGAGGCGTATCTCGGCGTAGCCTGACGCGGTGACCGCCTACGCCATCGAGGGCTCAACGGACAACAAGCTCGTCAGCGAGATTCTCGGAGAGGCGTTTGCCGACGACCCGGTGATGCGGTGGTTGCAACCCGACACCACCCGGTACGCGGCCCTGTATCGCGCATTGTTGACCGCGGGTCACGGGTCGCGGGGACGTATCGACGTGTGCTGTGACGGTGGCCGGGCAGTCGGCGCCGCGGTGTGGGACCCGCCGGGATTTCACCCCTCGAGCGGCCGCCAACTGTTGGCGGTGCCGCGGTTCCTGTCGGCGCTGGGCGGTCGGTACCGTCGCGGCCAACAGATCGAGGAGATGTTCGCGGGATACCGTCCGCGCGAACCGCACTGGTATCTGGCATTCGTCGGCGCCACACTGCAGGGGCGCGGCGTCGGAAGTACGTTGTTGCGCACCGGGATGGAGTCGGTCGACGGCCCGGCGTATCTGGAGAGCTCCAACGAGGCGAATATTCCGCTCTACGAGCGATTCGGTTTCACGGTGACCGCCGAGGTGACGTTGCCGGAGAACGGACCTACGGTGTGGCCGATGTACCGCAGCGCGCCTGGCTGAGGATTCGCGAGGGGCCGTGGGGTTGCCGGGGATGGGTTGCCGGGGATGAGGCGTGTCGGGGGGCGTCACTAGACTCGGCGGTGTGAGTCCTGCGCAAAGTGCACCCGTGAAGAGTTCCGACGGCACACCCGCTGACGGCAAGGCTGCGCCGTCGACGTCGTCGCGATCGAGTCAGAAGGGTGGCAAGGGTAAGCGTCAACCGACGTTGATGCTGCTCGACGGGCACTCGCTGGCCTATCGGGCGTTCTTCGCGCTTCCTGCCGAGAACTTCAAAACGGCGACCGGCCAGACGACCAACGCGGTGTACGGCTTCACCTCCATGTTGATCAACCTGCTCCGCGACGAGGAACCGACGCACGTCGCAGCGGCGTTCGACGTCTCGCGCAAGACCTTCCGCTCGGAGATGTTTCCCGAGTACAAGGCACAGCGATCCAAGTCGCCCGACGAGTTCAACGGTCAGGTCGATCTGACCAAAGAGGTGCTCGATGCGCTCGGAATCCCCGTGATGGCGATCGAGGGCTACGAGGCCGACGACATCATCGCGACGCTGGCAACGCAGGCCGAAGCGGAGGGCTACAAGGTTCTCGTCGTCACCGGCGACCGGGACTCGCTGCAGCTCGTCGACGACTCGGTGACGGTGTTGTACCCGCGCAAAGGCGTGTCGGAGCTGACCCGCTTCACCCCCGAAGAGGTCGAGAAGAAGTACGGACTCACACCCACGCAGTATCCCGACTACGCGGCGCTGCGCGGCGACCCGAGCGACAACCTGCCCGGCATCCCGGGCGTGGGGGAGAAGACGGCGTCGAAGTGGATTCGAGAGTACGGCTCTCTCGCCTCACTCATCGATCACGTCGACGAGGTCAAGGGAAAGGTCGGCGACGCATTGCGCGCGCACCTGGCCTCGGTGCAGACGAATCGCCAGCTCACCGAGCTCGTCCGCGACATGCAATTGCCTGCCACGCCCGACGAACTGGCGATGGTCGGCTGGGACCGCGACCGCATCCACCAACTCTTCGACGACCTCGAGTTCCGTGTCCTGCGCGATCGTCTGTTCTCGACGCTCAGTTCCGTCGAACCGGAGGCCGAATCAGGGTTTGAACTCGACGGGTCGGTCCTCGGCGAAGGTGAGGTTCGCGACTGGCTCGACGCGCACGCCCGCACCGGCCGCAGCGGACTCACCGTCACCGCTCCGCACCAGGTCGTCGGCGCAGACGTGACGGGCGTCGCGATCGCCGCGGCCGACGGTACGTCGGGCTACGTCGACGTCACGGTGCTCGGCCCCGACGACGAGAAGGCGCTCGGCGATTGGTTTGCCGACTCGACCATCGACAAGGCCCTCCACGAGACGAAGTGGGCCATCCACGCGCTGCGGTCTCGTGGGTGGACGCTCGCCGGTGTCACCAGCGACACCGCCCTCGCCGCGTACCTCGTCCGGCCCGGCCAACGAACCTTCAACCTCGACGATCTCGCGCTGCGCTACCTGCGACGCGAACTGCGCGCCGACGATGGCGCCGACTCCGGGCAGCTCTCGCTCCTCGACGACGACGGGGGCGCGGGCAAGATCGCCGAGCAGGCGATGCTCGAGGCGCGGGCTGTCGCCGAGCTCGCCGACACCCTCGACACCGAGCTGGACCGCATCGACTCCAAGCCGCTGCTGACCGAGATGGAGCTGCCACTGCTCTTCGTGCTCGCCGACCTCGAGGCAGCGGGGATCGCGGTCGACGTCGAGCACTTCGGTCAGCTCGAAGAGACGTTCTCCGAGCGCATACGGACGGCCGCGGAGGCCGCCTACGAGGTGATCGGCGAGCAGATCAACCTCGGCTCGCCCAAGCAGTTGCAGACGGTGCTGTTCGACAAGCTCGACATGCCCAAGACCAAGAAGACCAAAACCGGATACACGACCGACGCCGACGCCTTGCAGACCCTCTACGAGAAGACCGAGCATCCGTTCCTCGCGTATCTCCTCGAGCACCGTGATGCCACGCGACTCAAGGTGACCGTCGACGGTCTGCTCAAGTCGGTGGCCGACGACGGCCGCATCCACACGACCTTCAACCAAACCGTCGCGGCGACGGGTCGGCTGTCGTCGACCGAACCCAACCTGCAGAACATTCCGGTTCGTACCGAAGCCGGCCGCGAGATCCGCCACGGATTCGTCGTCGGGTCGGACAACGGACCCGGTGGCACCGGCAAGCCGTACGAGACCCTCATGACGGCCGACTACAGCCAGATCGAAATGCGCATCATGGCTCACCTCTCTGGCGACGCGGGCCTCATCGAGGCGTTCAACACCGGAGAAGACCTCCACAACTTCGTCGGGTCACGGGCTTTCGGAGTGCCGATCGACGCAGTGACCACAGATATGCGGCATCGTGTCAAAGCGATGTCGTACGGTCTCGCATACGGACTCTCGGCGTTCGGGCTCGCGGCGCAGCTGCGGATCAGTCGCGACGAGGCCAAGGAACAGATGGAGGCCTACTTCGACCGCTTCGGTGGCGTGCGGGACTACCTTCATGACGTCGTCGTCGAGGCACGCCGAAACGAGTACACCGCAACGCTTTTCGGTCGACGCCGCTACCTACCCGACCTCAACAGCGACAACTGGCAACGGCGTCAGGCGGCAGAGCGTATGGCGCTCAACGCCCCGATCCAGGGCACGGCTGCCGACATCATCAAGGTCGCCATGATCAACGTGCACAAGCGACTCGTCGCCGAGAAGCTTGCCTCCCGCATGTTGCTCCAGGTCCACGACGAGCTCGTCGTCGAAGTGGCAGAGGGTGAGCGCGAACAAGCCGAGAAGGTCGTTCGCGAAGAGATGGGCAATGCTATCGATCTGTCTGTGCCACTGGAGGTTTCGGTCGGCTTCGGTCGCTCGTGGGACGACGCCGCGCACTGAGGAACGCAGTCCTGCGATAGAGCTGTCAGTTCTGCGACACGCGGGCCAGTTCGGTCTCGAGGCCGATGACGGCCAAGTCGACGGTCAGCTCGAACGCTTCGTCAGCGCGCACGCGTCCCGTCGGTGCTGCTGACAGCGCACGCCCGAGGGCGCTGTCGGCTGCGACGCCGTCGGCCGACCACACCTCCTCGGGTGCGCCGACGTCGAGCGCCGACCCGAGCGCGATGGTGTCGAGAAACGTGATGACGTGCAGCACCCGATCGATCGGGAACCCGGCGTCGACGAGCTTCTGCGCTAATCGGTCGTAGCCGCGCAGCACCTCGGGTGCGCGAACCGTTTGCGCCGTGAGTGCCCGCACCAGTTCGGGGTGGGCGCCGAAGCCCGCGCGGTAGCCGATCAGCCACTCTCGAACCACGTCGCGCCAGTCCTCCGGCCACTCGATCGACACCGAGAGTTCCTCGGCGATCACCCCGCGGATGAGCTCGAGGAGTTGCTCGCGGCTCGCCACATGGTGATACAGCGACGACACCGCTACGTTGAGGCGCTTCGCAACCCCGGGCATGGTGAACGAGCCGTCGGAGTCGAGCGCGTCGAGTGCCGCTCGGGCAATCGTGTTCGGATCGAGGATCGGTGTGCGCGGGCGGGGCATTCCGTAAGCCTAGTGACTCGCCGTATGCCTGATGCTCGCCGTTGCCTCGACGCTCGGGCGGGTCAGGCGTCGACGTGGTCGGCGCGATGCACCACGTCGCCTCCGACCATGGTGAGCACGATCGGGGCGTCGGCGAGTTCGTCGGGCGGGCACCGGAGCGGATCGACGGCGAACGCGGTGAGGTCAGCGCGACAGCCCACCGCGATGGCACCCGCGTCGCTCGCGCCCTGCGCTCGTGCGGCGTGGCTCGTATAGCCCTCGAGCGCCATGCGCGCGGTGAGTGCCTGTCCGGGAAGGATCGGAGCGTCGTCGAGATGTCCCGCGCGGCGTCGGAGCTGGGCGTCGGCCATGATCGAACGGGCATCGAAGGGTGCGATCGGCCAGTCCGAACCCAACGCGAGGATCGCTCCCGCGTCACGGATGTCGCGCGTACGGAATGCGCGGTCGGCACGTTCGGTCCCGAGTCTCTCCGACCAGTTGTCGGAGTGGTCGGCGCGCGTGTAGTGGGTGCAGTGGGTCGGCTGCATGCTCGCGACGACGCCCTGCCGCGCGAAACGGTCGACGAGGTCGTCGGGGAGTGTTTCGATGTGTTCGATCCGATGTCGTGCGCCCGACGGGAGTTCGGGTAGATCGACGAGACTGTCGAGTGCATAACGGATTCCGGCGTCGCCGATCGCGTGGGTCACCGTGGGGACACCTCGCTGTGCCAAGTAGCGCAGCGCGTGTCGGTACTCCGCCGGGTCCGGCCACAGCGGTGCGGTCGATTCGCCGTGGGAGTCGGGAGTCTCGAGCCACGCGGTGCCACCGTCGATGGTGCCGTCGACCATGAACTTGACGCCGTCGACACGCCACCGCCTGCCACCGCGACGCTGCAGTTCGACGATGTGATCGAGTTGCTCGGTGTCAGTGCCGGGCATGCAGAACGGAGCGAAGCGGAGCCGCATGGGAAGTTCGATGTCGGCTTCGAGTGCGGTGACGAGCTCGCCGCTGTCGCCTTCGAAATCCATGGCGTTCGCTGATGTCAGTCCGGCCGCTGCCATGGAGCCGAGGAGTTCGGTGAGGCGTCGTCGGCGTTGGTGTGCCGACTCGGGCGGTACGACCGCGGATACGACGCTGACCGCCTCCAACTCCAGCAGGTGGCCCGTGGGAATGCCGTCCTGGCAGACGATCTCGGCGTTGCCGCTGAATGTCCGCGGGCCATCGACGCCCGCGATGCGCAGTGCCGCCGGCGTGGCGAGTGCTGAATGACCGTCGAAGAGGTAGAGCAGGGTGGGCAGGTCGGGTCCCACCGCCGTCACCACCACGTCGGACGTGACGGGTCGGCCACCGAACGCGTTGGGATCGAGGCCCCAGCCCCGTACCCAGCCGTCGACGACCGGGGCGGTCCGCAGAGCCTCGACGAGTTGATCGAGGTTGTCGACGCCCGAGAGGTCGACGCCGGCCGAGATGTCCAGTCCGAGAACAGGATGGATGTGTCCGTCGATGAGGCCGGGGGTGAGTGTCGCGCCTCCCAGATCCACGATCTGAGTTGACGCAGAGATATAGGTGGCCAGCGAATCCGCATCGCCGAGTGCGCAGATCCGCCCGTCGGAGATGGCGACGGCGCTGTGGCCCTGTTCCCCTGTCAGTGTGTGGATGGTCTTGGCGAGAATCACCGTGTCGGCTCGCTGTGTCATTGTCGTCCCTGTGTCATGGTCGTCCCTGCGTATGTCGTTGAGTGCGGTCTGGTACGTGATTGAGTTGTGCCACTGCGTGTTCAGGTCCCTGGTGTCAGCGTTCGGTGCTGGCGTGCGGGTCGTCGTAGAGGCCGCCGATGCGGGCATAGGTGCGTGGTACCCGGGCGCGGAAGTAGAGTGCCGCACCGATTCCGAGGAGGAACACGACCCCGACGCTGCCGACGAGTGCCGCGTTGGCAGCGGTGCCCATATTGGTCAGCAGCTTGATGTTTGCCACGAGTAGTAGCAATGCGAGGCCGAGAAGGATGGTGCTCAGGACTCCCGCGATCAGTCCGACCCGCTCGGCCCTGACGTAGTGCTTGCGCACGAAGTACGCGACCACCGCGAGCGATGTGATCACCTGCAGCGCAATGATTCCCACGATTCCCGGGGTGTTGAGGACCAGCAGGAGTTGATAGTACGGATCTGCACCGGCCAGGCCGAACGCCGCGATGACGACGGCGGCGAGGATGGTCTGCAGATTGCCTGCGCGAGAAGGGGATTTGTACACAGGGTGAGTGCGATCGAGGATGCGGGGCAGCGCGCCGTCGCGTGCGAGTGCATAGGTGTAGCGGTTGATGGCGTTGTGGAACGCGATCTGCGATGCCAGTGCACTCGTGACGATGAGCAGCGACATCACGTCGGTCGCCCAGCTGCCCACATACGTCGTCATGGCGGAGAAGAAGAGGTCGGCGACGTCGTCGCCCGCGGCCTGCTGCACCTGAGCGGCGCCGAATGCCTGGACGATCGCCCAGACGATGAAGCAGTAGAAGATGGCCATGAAGCCGACTGCCCAGTAGGTGGCGCGGGGGATGGAGCGGTCGGGGTCGCGAGCCTCGGAGCGATAGAGGGCCGTCGACTCGAATCCCATGAACGCCGCGAACGCAAAGGCCAGCACGCCTGCCATTCCAGGAGCGAAGATCGCCTTGGGAGTGAAGGTGGAGAACTCGATACCGTGCGCTCCGCCCTTGACGAGGATCGCGACGGCGAGAACCAGCAGGATGCCGGTTTCGAGGGCGAGGAGGACTCCGAGGAATCGCGCCCCGACGTCGATTCCGCGACGGCCGACGAACCACACGATCGCGATCGCGACGAGTGCGAGTACGGGCCACGGGATGTCGACGCCGAGCACCCGCGAGATGGCGTCGTGCGTCTGAACGGCGAGGAGGCCGTACACGCCGATCTGGAGTGCGTTGTACGAGACGACCGCGAGGAAGCCTGATGCGAGTCCGGCGACCCGCCCGAGGCCAAGAGTGATGTAGGAGTAGAAGGCGCCTTTGCCGCCGGTGGCCCTGGTCATCGCCATGAACGCCACCGCAAACACCGCGAAGCTGATGCCGGCGGCGAGATAGGCGACCGGCGCGCCGACGCCGCCGATGGCCAGTGCCAGGGGCGCGACGCCCGCCATCACGGTCAGCGGGGCCGCCGCCGCGATCACCATGAAAGCAATCGACGGTGCGCCGAGTGCGTCCTGTTTGAGATCGATACCTGCGGGTGGTTGCGAATCGACAGCGGCAGGTGGAGTGCCGACTCGGGATGGATCTGCAGTGCTCATGGGGAGCCTTTCGAGAGCGACGCTACGAGAGCGTCGTCGAAGAGAATGGCGGCTGGCCTGCGGCGTTGAAAGCCAAACCGAATGTCATTCGGTTTCTAGCTATGCTGAGGTGGCTCGGCAGAGTTGTCAAGCGTTCTGGCAATATTTGCGAAATGAGTAGGGACAGTCGACTGGCGATCGGTGTACTCGACGGCGACGGGATCGGGCCGGAGATCGTGCCGATCGCCGTCGACGCGGCGAGTGCGGCAGGTGCGCGCGAAGACATCGAATTCGATTGGGTGACTTTGCCTCTCGGTCGTGACGCAATAGCCGAGCACGGCACGCCGACACCGCAATCGACGCTCGAGGGTCTCGACGAACTCGACGTGTGGATTCTCGGCCCGCACGACTCGGCCGGATATCCCGAGGAGTTCCGTGGGACGCTGACGCCTGGTGCGGTGATCCGTAAGCGGTTCGGGCTATATGCGAATATTCGGCCGTGTCGGGCCTATCGCGGCGTGGCCGCAACCGCGCCTGACATCGACGTGGTGATCGCGAGGGAGAACTCCGAGGGGCTGTACGCAGACCGGAACATGGCCGTCGGGAGTGGTGAATTCATGCCGACACCCGATATTGCGCTCGCGGTCGGAGTCGTCACCCGTGAGGCGAGTCGTCGAATCGCTCGAGAGGCATTCCGACTCGCGAGGCAGCGCTCGCGGCATGTCACCATCGTGCACAAGGCCAACGTTTTACGACTCACGACCGGCCTCTTCCGTGATGCGTGCCGCGAGGTGGCGGTGGACTTCCCCGACGTCGACGTCGACGAGCAGCATGTCGACGCGATGGCAGCACTGCTGGTTCGCAGGCCCGCGGACTTCGACGTGCTGGTCACCGAAAACCTCTTCGGCGACATCCTCTCCGATCTCGCGGGCGAGTTGGCGGGTTCGCTGGGAATGGCGGGTTCGGTGAACTGCTCGTCGACCAAGGCCATGGCGCAAGCCAGCCACGGTGCGGCCCCCGACATCGCCGGGCGCGGAATCGCCGATCCCGTCGGCATTCTCGCCTCGACCGCGATGATGCTCCGATGGTGGGGCGATCAGCGAGCCGACGATGCGCTCACGCGCTGCGCCGCGAGAATCGACGACGCCATCGACGTCACGCTGGCCGCGGGGATTCGCACGGCCGATCTCGGCGGGGCCTCAACCACGACAGAGTTCGGTGCCGCGGTCGTCGAAGCGATCGACCGCGGCACCGAACGGGCTGATGGGTCCTGACTAGCTGATGGGGCCCAGGGTGTTGCCGGTCGGAATTCCCGAGCAGTAGGTCGCGGGACGCCCGGCGAAACGGTCGGCGAGGAACTTCTCCGCATCGGGTGCCCAGGGCAGGAACGCATCGAAGTGACTGAGCTTGGGATAGGTCTTGTACTGCGTCGGTACTCCTTCACGGCAGTACTTCGTCGCCAATCCCTGCACGTCGCCGTCGATCATGATCCCGTCGCCGGTTCCGTCGACGTTGCCGACACCGAGGAACATCGGATTTCTCGGCTTGCCGACCCAACCCATGATGTTCTGGTTGAAGGCCTGCGGGATCCCCGGGACGGTCAACAGCCCCGGATACTGCGGTAGCAGCAATTGTGTGTCGGTCAGTCCCGGATATTTGGTCGCGAAGTTGATCAGGCACTGCCCCTGGGTCTGCGCGAGTGTTTGGGTTCCCTTGGGGGACAGGTACTGGCCGATGTTGAGGTCGAAGGTCGCGTTGTAGACATTCATGAGCGCGGGGATCACGCCGGCCCACTGCTTGCTGCCATTGACATAGGGCAGGTTGTGCGACGGCTGGACGAGGACTCCACCCGCGGCGGCGCCGACGATGTGGAGTTCGGGAGCGTAGCTCGCGGCCAGGTCGGCGCCGAAGCCGGTGGGCACCGATCCGCCCGAGTAGCCGAAGAGCCCGACCGGCGTCGACGAGGGCAGGCGCAGGTGTCGCTCAGCGGTACGGATGCTGTCGAGAGCGGTCTGCGCGGACTCGCGCCCCATCGTCCAGCGCATCTTCAAGCCTTCGTAGTCGGGGACTACGACGGTGTATCCCTGCGCAAGAAATGAACCGATGATGATGTCGTCGAATTCCGGTCCGCGGCCGGTATTGCCACCGCGGAGAGCGTACGAGGGATCGCATTGTGACCCGAGTGCGTCATAGGGGGAGTGATACGAGATCAGTTTTCGCGGCCCGGATGTCACCGGTTCGAGTATCGAGGTGACTGCTGCCGTCGGCTTGCCGAATTGATCCGTGGTGCGGAACAGGATCTGCGTCGCAACTGCCGGAAACCTCTTGTCGCCGTAGGCCACTTGGACGACACGAGTCTTCAGTGGCGTACCGGGTGCGACGTGGGTAAGACTTCGCTGCGTGCCGTAGAAGGGGTCCTGGGACGGAGGCTTCAATGGACTCGCGGAAGCTGTTGCAGGCACGAGGAAACCCGTGAGCGTCGCTGCCAACAGTGCCGCAACAAATCCGGACAATGCGACCCAGAATGGCCGAGTGGGGCGAATCACGGTCGGAATGCTAATGCGAAGAAGGGCTCTTCGCAAACTTTATCTTGAATCCATCAATTCACGTTTTCTCGAAAATGTTCGCGTGGAGAAGTTTATTGATCGGACACGTTGTGTTCATGCCCGACCGTGCGACTCGGGCCGGTCTGACCTAAGCGCCCGGCAGTACCGGTACTCGGATGCGTCCTCGAGCCGAGCGCAGTTAATCCTGCGTAACTACCGGGTGGATTCAACGCTGAGCCAGTAAGTTACTTCGAAGTGCCGACGGTGTGTCGGTGTGTGGTCTCGAGGCGCCCACAGGGGTGCCGGGGGAAGGATTTCGATGCGACTTCAGCGATCGACACGTGCGCGATCATGGCGATTCGGTGGCCTGTTCGCCGCACTGGTGGCAGTGCTGGCTTTGGTACTCGCCGGATGTACGAACAACGAGTCCGACGAGGGGTCGGCCGGCGGCGCGGCCAGCTCGTCGAAGGCCGTCGAGGCGACCAAGGTCGATTCCATCGCCGCGCTTGTGCCTGAACCGATTCGGCAGTCGGGCCAGCTCATCGTCGGTGTCAACGTTCCCTATTCCCCCAACGAGTTCAAGGATCCCTCCGGCAAGATCGTCGGGTACGACGTGGATCTGATGAACGCGGTCGCCGCAGTGCTCGGTCTCAAGCCGGAGTACAAGGAAGCCGACTTCGACAAGATCATCCCGGCGATCCAGCAGGGCACCTACAACGTGGGCATGTCGTCGTTCACCGACAGCAAGGAGCGCGAGCAGCAGGTCGACTTCGTCACCTACTACAACGCCGGTGTGCAGTGGGCGCAGCAGGCGGGCGGCAACATCGACCCGAACAACGCCTGCGGCAAGCGGGTCGCGGTGCAGTCGACCACCGTCGAGGACACCGACGAGGTTCCTGCCAAGAGCAAGGCGTGCACCGACGCGGGTAAGCCTGCCATCGAGAAGGTCAAGTTCGACAGCCAGGACGAAGCGACCAACGCTCTCGTGCTCGGCAAGGTGGATGCGATGTCGGCGGATTCGCCCGTGACCGCCTACGCGATCAAGCGCTCGGACGGCAAGCTCGAGGCCGCAGGCGGAGTATTCGACTCGGCACCCTACGGCTACCCGGTGCAGAAGGGGTCGTCGTTGACCCAGGCGCTGCAGCAGGCTGTTCAGCACCTCATCGACAACGGTCAGTACAAGCAGATCGCCGAGAACTGGGGCGTCGAAGCAGGCGCGATCCAGAAATCTGTGATCAACGGCGCGGTCAGCTGATCCGTGTCGACGCCGTCTGACGGCAGAGTCGGGGTCGACTCCGCGAAAGCGGAGCCGACCCCGATCAAGGCCGTACCGCTCAAACATCCCGGTCAGTGGATCGCCGCGGCGATCGTGCTCATCCTTGTCGCCCTGTTCATCTACGGCGCGGCCACCAACAAGGCCTACGCGTGGGACACCTACGCCAAGTACCTGTTCGACACCCGCATCATGTCGGGTGTCGGGTACACACTCGCGCTGACGGTCCTGTCGATGGTGATCGCGATCGTGCTGGGCGTCGTGTTGGCGATCATGCGACTGTCGCCGAATCCGGTACTCCGTTCGACGTCGTGGGTCTATCTATGGGTGTTCCGCGGTACGCCGGTGTACGTCCAACTCGTGTTCTGGGGCTTGTTCCCCTCGATCTACAAGCGCATCGACCTGGGTATCCCGTTCACAGTTCAGTTCGCGCACTTCGATATCCAGTCGCTGAATGCTGCATTTCTGTTCGCGGTCATCGGCCTGGCCCTCAACGAGGCCGCCTACATGGCGGAGATCGTGCGCGCGGGTGTGTCGTCGGTGGGTGAGGGGCAGACCGAGGCGTCGGTGGCGCTGGGTATGACATGGTCGCAGACCATGCGCAGAACGGTGCTCCCGCAGGCGATGCGTGTGATCATCCCGCCGACGGGCAACGAAGTCATCAGCATGCTCAAGACCACGAGCCTCGTGGCGGCGGTGCCGTTCAGCCTCGAACTGTACGGTCGTGCTCGTGACATCTCGGGCGTGATCTTCCAGCCGATCCCGCTGCTGATGGTCGCGTCGACCTGGTACCTCGTGGTCACGAGCATCCTGATGGTCGGGCAGTACTACCTGGAGCGGCACTACGCGCGGGGTGCGACACGTGCGCTGACAGGTAAGCAACTCAAGGCACTCGCCGCAGAGGCAGAGGTGACCGATCCACAACACGGGGGTGGGGGAGCATGACGGTGGTCGAAGAGACGTCGGCGACACCGATGGTGCTGGCCGACCGGGTGTGTAAGAGCTTCGGTACGACGCAGGTGCTCAAAGGCATTTCGTTGGAGGTCGAGCGCGGCGAGGTCCTGTGCATCATCGGTCCGTCGGGCTCTGGCAAGTCGACATTCCTGCGTTGCGTCAACCATCTCGAGGAGGTCAACGCGGGACGGCTGTACGTCGACGGCGACCTCATCGGTTATCGCGAACGTGGCGGCAAACTGTATGAGATGAGTCCGAAGGATGCGGCCAAGCAGCGTCGTGACATCGGCATGGTGTTCCAGCACTTCAACCTGTTCCCTCACCGGACGGTAATCGAGAACGTGATCGAGGCGCCGACGCAGGTCAAACGAAAGAACAAGGCCGAGGCCACGTCTCGCGCCGAATACCTGCTGGAGCGCGTCGGACTCGCCGACAAGGCGCAGTCTTATCCGTCGCAACTCTCCGGCGGACAGCAGCAGCGCGTCGCGATTGCCAGAGCACTGGCGATGGAGCCGAAACTGATGCTCTTCGACGAGCCGACGTCGGCGCTCGATCCCGAACTGGTCGGTGAGGTGCTGGGCGTCATGCGCGAACTCGCGGCAAGTGGAATGACCATGCTCGTGGTCACCCACGAGATGGGTTTCGCCCGCGAGGTGGCAGACCAACTGGTGTTCATGGACGGTGGCGTCGTCGTCGAACAGGGCGATCCACGAGAGGTGCTGGCCAATCCGCAGCACGAGCGGACCAAGACCTTTCTGTCGAAGCTGTTGTGATCGATTCCGCTGTCACCAATTGCTCTGTGATCAGCTGGGTTTGACGCAACAGAACACCGCGGTGCCCGGAAAGTACTGTCCCCGAAGCGGACTCCACTGACCCCACTCATCCTCGAGGTCGTCCGGCCATTCCGGCTCGACGATGTCGTCGAGGATCAGTCCGGCAGCGCGGATGTCGCGGACTCGATCGCCGATGGTGCGGTGATGCTCTACGTAGGTCACCGTGCCGTCGGCGTCGACCTCGGAATAGGGCGTTCTGCTGAAGTACGGCATGGTGACGGTCAGCCCGGCGGGCCCTGGATCGTCGGGAAACATCCAGCGCATGGGGTGATTCACCGAGAAGACCCAGCGGCCGCCCGGCCGCAGGACGCGTGCGGCCTCGGCCATCACCCGGGCGGGTTCGGCGACGAAAGGCACTGCGCCAAACGACGAGAACGCGATGTCGAAGCTCTCGTCGGCAAAGGGCAGCGACTCCGCGGTCGCCTGAACGAGCGGTACGCGCGGTTCGTCGAATCGCTTCATGGTGGCGAGCCCGTGCGCGAGCATCTTCTGCGACAGATCGAGTCCGACGGTGCGCGCACCTCGGGCGACGAGCCACCGTGAACACGGCGCGGAACCGCACCCGATCTCGAGGATGTCGCGGCCGGCGACATCGCCGAGCAGGTGAACGTCGGCCTCTCGCAACCGTTCTGGTCCCCACACGAACTCGCCGCCACGGGAGTCGGAGCCGAGGAACCCGCCGTGTTCGCGGTGATAGTCCTGCGCCTCTGCATCCCACCAGGCGCGGCTCGCGGCATCGCTCGTCGACGAATCGATACGGCCGAGCAGTCGCGGCGCGTGGGGAGTCTCGTCGTCGCCGATCACCTGACTGAGTTTAGAGATGGCGGAACCATCGGCCGGCCGGGAGTCATGAGGCCGAACCCGAACCGTCGGGATGCTCATCGAAGACGACATCTGTTCGACTGTCGCCGTCCCAGCGTCGGATCGCGGTGATGGTCGCGCGAATGCCTCCATCTTCGGTAGCACCGGCGCGAATGCCGTGAGGGGGCAGATCGAGCGCGGCCACGACGTCGGGGAGGACGTCGGAGTGCACACGGCGTGCCATCGTGACGTGTGGGGTCCAGGAGCCCGGGAGTGAGTGGGAGAAGACGCCCGGCTCGTCGTCGGCGGTGAACGCATATCCGGACAGCGCCTCGACCAGCTGCAGATGGGCGGTCAGCAAGCGGGCGGTCGGCACCACCAGCAGTGCGACGACGAGGCGGTCGCCACGGCCGAAGATCAATGGCGCGCCGACGGTGACCGGGATCGGAAGTGTTGCGGTGCACTGGCGTACTGCCCGGTCGGCGGCCGGGTCGATCCGTCGCGTCGCGACGGCCGTGACGTGCGGGCGGTTGGTGGGCGAGGGGTTCGTGCCTGCGTTGGGCAGGTGCGACGCCGCGAGGGCTTCCCAGAACATGCGCAGGCGAACCTCTGACTCGTCGTCGAAGAGGAATTCCACCGAATGCGCCAACGTTGCACCCCTCGCCTGTCGTGGTGTCCCGGCCCGTGTCATTTGCGCGGTGGCGGGATGCGCTCAGAAGTGGTATTTGCCCAGCACAACGCCGCTAGAGTAAGGTAGACAAAGCGCGTGGAGGCATCTTTCGCGCAGTTCAGCTTGTCGTCACCTGGACGTCACCCTCGTGTGATGACCTGGGAGGACGCAGCTCGGTGGCACTGTGATCGAGCCGCGCGTCGCCTGACATCGCTGTTCAAACAATGTGAACTGTACCTACTACATACCTGTCCGGAGCAACTCAACATATGTCGTCCCCCACGATCACCTCGCCGCAAGTAGCCGTCAACGATATCGGCTCGGCTGAGGACTTCCTCGCAGCCATCGACTCCACGATCAAGTACTTCAACGATGGCGACATCGTCGAAGGGACCATCGTCAAGGTCGATCGTGACGAGGTTCTGCTCGACATCGGTTACAAGACCGAAGGCGTGATCCCTTCTCGCGAACTGTCGATCAAGCACGACGTCGACCCCTCTGAGGTCGTCAACGTCGGTGACGAGGTCGAGGCCCTTGTTCTCACCAAGGAGGACAAAGAAGGCCGCCTCATCCTGTCCAAGAAGCGCGCGCAGTACGAGCGTGCCTGGGGCACCATCGAGGAGCTCAAGGAAAAGGACGAGGCCGTCAAGGGCACCGTCATCGAGGTCGTCAAGGGCGGCCTGATCCTGGACATCGGCCTGCGCGGCTTCCTCCCGGCATCGCTCGTGGAGATGCGTCGTGTGCGCGATCTGCAGCCGTACATCGGCAAGGAGATCGAAGCCAAGATCATCGAGCTCGACAAGAACCGCAACAACGTGGTGCTGTCGCGTCGTGCATGGCTCGAGCAGACCCAGTCCGAGGTCCGCAGCGAGTTCCTGCACCAGCTCCAGAAGGGCCAGGTCCGCAAGGGCGTCGTGTCCTCGATCGTCAACTTCGGTGCGTTCGTCGATCTCGGCGGCGTCGACGGTCTGGTCCACGTTTCCGAGCTCTCCTGGAAGCACATCGATCATCCGTCCGAGGTCGTCACCGTTGGTGACGAGGTCACGGTCGAGGTTCTCGACGTCGATCTCGACCGCGAGCGTGTGTCGTTGTCGCTCAAGGCAACTCAGGAAGACCCGTGGCGTCAGTTCGCCCGGACCCACGCGATCGGTCAGATCGTGCCGGGCAAGGTCACCAAGCTGGTTCCGTTCGGTGCGTTCGTCCGCGTCGACGACGGCATCGAGGGCCTCGTCCACATCTCCGAGCTGGCCGAGCGCCACGTCGAGGTCCCTGACCAGGTTGTCGCCGTCGGCGACGACGCGATGGTCAAGGTCATCGACATCGACCTCGAGCGTCGTCGTATCTCGCTGAGCCTCAAGCAGGCCAACGAGGACTACACCGAGGAGTTCGACCCCTCGAAGTACGGCATGGCCGACAGCTACGACGAGCAGGGCAACTACATCTTCCCCGAGGGCTTCGACGCCGAGACCAACGAATGGCTCGACGGTTACGAGAAGCAGCGTGAAGAGTGGGAGAACCGCTACGCCGAGGCCGAGCGTCGCCACAAGATGCACACCGCGCAGATCGAGAAGTTCGCTGCTGCCGCAGCCGAGGCCGAGAAGGCCCCGCAGGACTACTCGTCGGCATCGTCGGAGAGCCGCAGCGCTTCGTCGAGCAGCGCTCCCGCATCGTCGGGCGGCTCGCTTGCCAGCGACGAGCAGCTCGCCGCACTGCGCGAGAAGCTGTCGGGCAACGCCTGATAGTTCGGACCTGACGGTCTGACACAGCACCAACACAACGCTCCCCGGCTCATTGCGAGCCGGGGAGCGTTGTGTTGTTCGGAATGGCCAAGTCGGTGGGCGTTGAACGCTATCCGTCTATGCGTCGGATGGCGACAGGTGGTCACCCGCAGGGCATCAACTAGATGCCGCCAGAACGCGCGCGGCCTCGCGAACGGCTCCGGCATTGGCCTTGCCCTGCCGTGATCCGGCGAGTTTTGCCTTGATGTGATCACGTACCGTGATCGGCTCGTACGCAAGGCCCGAGTCTGCATCGAGGAATGGCTCCGCGGTCTCGACCACGGCATCAACGTTGCCGTCATGGAAGAAGGCTGCGGATCGACGGCGTGCGACTATCCCTTCGATTACAGGTGGCTTGACTCGGTGCAGCGTCGACATCCAACGATCGTTGGTGATTCTGGCGGTCAGGTCGCCAAGATTGACCAGGAGCGCGTCATCGGCCGGCTGGGCGTTGTGCCACCGATTGTCTGTGCCGAGAATCTGCAATCCTGCGACTTGGTCGGCCCAGAGTACCGTGACGATGCCGAAGTCAGTGTGCTCACCCATGCCAGTGATGTCGTCGGTTGGTGCCGCCATGCCCTCGGTGAGGGCATAGTTGTTCATGCGCAGCACGTCGATCGAGTGATCGGTGAGGCGGTCAAAGTAGTCTGTCGGCAGACTCAGTGCATCGGCGAAAATCGTCGTCAGAGTTCGGGCAACGCGTCCCGCTTCGGCGAAGTAGGCCCGGACCTGCTCCTCGAACCCAGCGGTCTCAGTGGGCCAGACGTTGATGCCGTAGTCCGACTCGTCGAGGTCGAGACCTACGAACGAGCCTGCTTCCACACCGACGTTGAATGCTTCGAAGAAGTCATTCATCCGCGACGACGGTTCGATTCCGACGCTGAGGCTGAGGGATTCGGACTTGGGCGGGGTGTAGCCGCGGTTGGCACCGACGATGCAATACTGCTTTTTGGTCTCGAGCGGGAGTGCGAAGAACGCGTCGATGGCGTCGCCGAGGCCGCTCAGAACGCCTCGAGGAATGCCGTGGCCGACAATCTGCATGAAGCCGACCCGAGTACATGCGGCGTCTACGGCGTCGGCAACCCTGCGGCGGTCGGGGTCGTAACCGTTACTCACGTACGGCGTGATGTCGATCGTCGGTATCTCAAAAGATCTGGTGCTCATAACGTTTCAGCAACCTTTGCGGTGGATTGGTTGGCATAGGCGTGCAGCCAGTCAGCCAAGTCGTTGCGAAGAGTGACTTTGTCGGAATCATCGAGCCAGCACGCCGTGATCGCGTTGTGGGTGAATTGGGCGAGTTGGGTGGCGTCATACCCCAACGCTGTGCTGAGCGCGTAGTAGTCGTTGGTGGGATCGGTGCCGAACATCGGCGGATCATCGGAATCGATACACACAACGATGCCACGGTCGACCATCTCCCTGATCCGTCGATGACTGCCGTCACCGGACCCGCTGTAGCGGCCGATGTCGGAACTGACCGGGGTCGCCGTGAACGGAATCTGCTCGTCGACACACCTTTGTGCAATCCGGTCGTCGGTCACCACGTGGTATCCGTGATCGATTCGGCTGCAATGCAATTGATCGAGAAGGACCTCGATCGCCGATGGTGGGCCACTCTCGGAGTGCGCGGTTCGGTGCAAACCCGCCCGGCCTGCACGCTCGAACGCGGGAGCAAACTGCGCCGGCGGTCCGTTGACCTCTTCGTAGTCGAGTCCGATGCCGACTACTTCGTCGACTCGGTTATCGATCACGAGATCGACGAACTCGATCGCCTCAGCGACTGTGTGTTCGCGATTTATGGCCATGATGATCCGGCTGTCGATACCGCAGTCGCTGCGCGCATCGTGCATCCCGTCGACGATCCCGGCGAGTGCCTCAGCGTATGGCAGGGGACTCGGCTGCGGGGACACGAAGATCTCGCGGTAGGTCACGCCGTGGTCGGAACCGAATACGGTCAGCGATTCATACGTGACTCGACTGAAGTCGTCACGCGTTTGCAGCGACTGGCCCACCAAGTCGTACACGGACAAGAACTGCCCGAGATCGTCGTACGACTGACTGTCGTAAATGCTTGCTGCGTCGGGATTTCCAGGGATCTCGACGCCGTGCCGTCGCGCGAGCTCGACTGCTGTGGCTGCCGGTACTGCGCCTAGGAGGTGGCAATGCAAGCTCACTTTGGGGATCTCGCGTGCCAGCTCCCTCGACACCGACATCGGATGCGCAGCCATCACGGTACCGCGATCGCGCTGTAGCGAGACCGGAGGTAGTCGCTGACGGTGACGGGTTCGTAGTCGTTGTCCCGGCCCAACGGCGGCGGGAACGACTCGATCACCTGATCCAGATCTGCCTCGTAGAAGAAGATGAGCGAGATCAACTCTTCGTCGGGCGCCAAGGGCGAAGGCGGAAGCACACGGTGGCGGGTGGATGTCCAACGGTCCCCTGTCCAGCGCGCCATCAAGTCTCCGATGTTGATGGTGTAGGCGTCCCTCACCACAGGCGCATCGATCCAGTTGCCAGAGCGGGTGCATACCTGCAGGCCCGCGTAGCCGGGTTGACGGTCGAGGATGGTGATCGTCCCGAAGTCGGTGTGCGGCGCGATGCGGTACTGGCCCTCGTGGACCGGTCCGGTCAACCGCAGTGCAGGATAACGGTTGATGTTGAAGGAATGCGGGGACTCGGCGCACCGCTCGGCGAACCATCGCGGATGCAGGCCGGCCGCGGTCGCCAGGAGTTCGAGTAGATCGTCTGCGAATTCACGCATGTTGGCGGCATAGGTCTCGCACAACTGTTCCAGTTCGGCCACCTCGGTTGGCCAGACATTCGCGGGAAACCACTCGGCGTTGACTTCTGCGTCTCCCGAGTCGAGTTCGTGGCCAGACACGAACGTCTCCTTGAGGTCCGGCGGGAGGTCCATCCCGAGCAGGGCACCATTGGCCTCTTTACCCGGCGGAATCCAACCGCGTCCGCCGACCGCGGACGCATAGCGTGCCTTGACATCGGCCGGCAGTGAGAAGAATCGACGGGCGGCGGCGCGTAGGTCGTCGCGCAGCGCGCCGGCGACTCCGTGGCCGCCGACCAGGAGGAATCCGCTTTCGACGAGAGCTGCGTCGACAACTGCCGCAAGTTCATCCCTCTGAGCGGTAGATCCGTTGCGCCACAACGCTATATCGATCAATGGAATTGGCGTGGTCATGCGAGTTCTCCTTCTTTCGCCGCGACGGGTGCGGCGGTAGTGGGTGGTGCGACGATCAGGTCGCTGGTGTGGTCAAAAGGGTGAGGCGTCGTTCGGTCGCTTCGTGATGTCAGCAGGCCATACGAGATCGCTCCGACGACGAGCCCGGCGATGACGCTTAGGTCGGCGCCGCCGAGAGCGGAAGCGAGCGGCCCGGTGTAGATCGACGTGTGGATGCACGCGGTTGCCGCGACCATGCCCAGCAACTGAGCTGTGCAGGCAGGCAACGACCAGGCAACCCGAAGTGGTTGTGTCACTTCTGGATACTGCGCGCGACGGAGCCAGAGGTCCGTGCAGAAGATGCCGGCCCATGGCGCGAACCAGATGATCATGAACAGAAGGAAGTTGTTGACGAAGGTGTAGAAATCGCCGGAAAAGACGACAATGCCGCCGATGACTCCGCAGATAACGCCGTCGAGCATTACTGCTTGCCAGCGCTTTAGGCGAATTCCCATGGCCTGCAGGGTGACACCCGACGAATAGAGATCAACAGCATTGAGCGCGACCATCTGCACGATCACGAGCAGTAGATAGATGACGACCAACCACGTAGGAAACACCGTCGACAACCCGCTCACCGGATCGGTGGCGTCTGGCATGGCGATGCCGATGGCCACACCGAGGGCCATCAGAAACATCTGCGGAATCGCGCCGCCCGCAGTGACTGCTCCAACGATCCGACGGCGTTTCGTCGCTGCCGGGAGATAGCGAGAGTAGTCCGCAGCAGACGATGCCCAACCAAGCCCGGAGCTGCTCGCGACCAAGGCGACTCCGCCGAGGAACACAGCAAGTGAACCTGGTGCGCCGACGCCTGTGCTCACCTTGTCCGCAATCAGCCATGCCATGATCAGGAAAATGGCGGCGAAGGGTAGGACCAGCACTCGGAGAACAGTTGTCACTGCGGAATGGCCGAGTAGCGGCAGGATCGCTTGCAGCACCGACAGTCCGACGACGAGTGCGACCTGGATCGGATTCGACACCTGTACGCCGCCCATTTTTAGTAACGCACTTGCCGCGAGGACCATCACCACCAGGTCGAGGACCTCGTAGCCGAGCATCATGATCCAGTTGAAGAAGGCAACAGGTCGCACTCCGCGACGGCCGAACACAATTCGTGAGACGCCGAATGTGGTCGTTCCGGCAGCCGGGCCGGCCAGCGAGACTACGCCGGTGACGATCCAGGTCAGGTTCCCGAGCACGATCGCGAGTAGCGCTTGCCACACGTTGAGACCGAGGGCCACGAGGATGCTGCCGTAGACGACTGACAGTACGTTGAGCACGAGACCGGACCACATCACGCCGACCTGCCAGGGTCGACCGTGTCGCTCGGACTCGGGTATGTGCTCGATACCTCGTTGTTCAACGGAAATGAGCGACTTCTGATCACTCCCGTCTATCGGTGGTTGGTCTATGCTTGCCATCTGCACGTCCTGGGGTTGTGGTTGGTGTGACGTTCAATTCCAGCGCTCGGGAGGAACAGACTAAGCGCAGCGGTGATTACTCACACCTATAAGACTGAGGCCTTGATATTTCTCAGTTATATTCCGAGTGTTTCTGGCACGTAACGCAGAACCACGGCAACTCAGGAAAGTTCACAGCGGAAGGATGTGGTCATGGTGTCCGAGGCGCTCGATGAGGAGGCGTTGGCAGTCCGTGCCGGCGCTGCGATCCGAGCAATTCGTGAAAGGTCGGATCTATCAATGCGCGAGGTTGCTGCGCGCGCGGGTATCAGCCAGCCGTTCCTCAGCCAGATCGAGCGCGGACTGAGCATGCCGTCGATGATCACGGTCTACCGGTTGGCCGAAGCTCTCGGAGTTACTCCTGGAGACCTCCTTCCGGCCAGCACCGACGACCAGGTCGAGGTCGTCCGCCGCGGCGATGGCCAGATGCTGCCAGTTTCTGATCGTGCTGATGCCGCAATTGGACGCGTGATGCTCATGGACCCGCAGTCGCGATTGCAGATCATCGAGTACTCCATCAAGCCTGATCAGTACATCGGAGAATGGTTCCAGACGCCCGGCGTGCTCGCGCTCTACCTCATCGGCGGCGAGTTGGACGTCACCGTTGAAGGTGCCGGCACGTATCGGATCGGGGCGGGCGAACTCATCACCCACCCCTCGCCGTTGCGGCATCGGTGGCTACTGGTCGACAACCAGCCCGCAGACGCGCTATTGATCATCAGCGGTGATCGGTGAGTGTGGGGTCGTATCCTTTTCGATGATGGCGGAAATGCTCATGCCGCCGGCGACACAGCGTCCATGGGTCTTGTCGAGGTGACGGTGTTGTCGATGTCGCGCAAAAGCTCTGGCGGTCGTTTGCCACACTGGACCTCGTGATCCGTGTAGGGCTCTCCGGCGGCATCGGAGCCGGCAAATCGACCGTGGCCAAGACCTTCGTGGAGCGGGGTGGATATCACATCGACGCCGACAAGATCGCCCGCGAGGTCGTCGAACCCGGAACGCCCGGTCTGACGCAGTTGGTTGAGGCTTTCGGCGACGACATTCTGGCCGCTGACGGGACGCTCGATCGGCCAGCACTGGCGGCCAAGGCGTTCGTCGACGACGAGAGTCGGCAGAAGCTGAACTCGATCACGCACCCGCTGGTCGGTGCCCGTACGCAGGAACTGCTCGCCGAGGCGCCGTCGAATGCGATTGTGGTGCAAGATATCCCGCTACTCGTCGAGGGCAACATGGCTCCGTTCTTCCATCTCGTCGTGATCGTGGGGGCAGACGAGGAACTGCGCGTCCAACGGTTGACCGAGTTGCGCGGCATGCCCGAGGACGACGCACGCGCCCGAATACGCGCCCAGGCCACCGACGAACAGCGACGGGCCGTCGCCGACGTCTGGCTCGACAACTCGGGCACACCAGACGATCTCGCGGACGCTGCCGCACACCTCTGGGACGAGCGGTTGGTGCCATACGAGGAGAATGTGCGTTCCCGGACGATCGTCCCCGGCCCGTTGGCACTGGCCGATCCCGAGCCGGCATGGGCGGCCACGGGTGTGCGACTGGTCAATCGCCTGTGGGCGATCGTCGGCGACAAAGCGTCGGCGATCGATCACATCGGGTCGACGGCGGTGCCGGGGTTGATCGCGAAGCCGACGATCGACATCCAGATCACCGTCGCCGACCTCGACGTCGCGGATGCTCTGGCCGACGTGCTGGCCGACGGCGGGTTCCCGCGTAATCCAGAGAATACGAGCGACCGGCCGAAGCCGGACCCGGAGACCGGCTCGGTCGATGACGGCCTGTGGGGCAAGAGGTTCCACGGTTCGGCCGATCCCGGGCGGTCGGTCAATGTGCATGTGCGGGCGCAGGGATCACCGGGCGGTCGGTTCGCCGTCGAGTTCCGCGATTGGTTGAGGTCAGACGCCGCAGCACGTGACGAGTACGCCGAGATCAAGCTGGCCGCAATGGCCGCTGCAGACGGCGACCGCGACGCGTACGTCGCGGCGAAGGAACCCTGGTTCGATCGGGCATATGCGCGAGTCGCCGCCTGGCGTGCCGGTCGTCGGGAGACCTAGCGCGACGTCAGTCGTCGAGCCACGACACGCGGCCGCCGTTCGCGGTGTCGAGCCACTTCTGGATGTCGTGGTCATGTTCGGCCGCACCCACCAGTGCCCGCCGTGCGATGTGGACGGCCTCCTCGCACTCGGCGGTCGACAACAGGCTCGCTGCGTGTGCGTCGAACAATTCGTCGACGTCGATGAGTTCGAGTGGGCGACCGGGAACATCGACGAGGTCGAGGTACCAGTCCTCGGCGTGCCAGCGGCCATCGTCGTCGGGACCGTGGAAGCGTCCTATGTCGAGGTAGAGGCGCTGCCCGGTCCGATGCCCATCGACGAAGTGGAAGATGTTCGCGCGAAGTCCGAGTGCGGGGAGCAGCCAGGATTCGAGGTGCCTGAATCTGGGGTGATCGGCCGTGCGCGACATGTAGAGACCGAACGCGGTCTCCTCGTATCGGTCCACCGGTCGGACGAACCCCTTGTTGTCCGTATTGGTCATTGCAGGAACGTCGAAGATCTCCCGCTTCGGCGGGTGCAGATCGGACATCGTCACACCTTAACCGCAGGTCACGGGGTGTGCGTGAATCCGGAACAGATTTGTCATAGGTCGCGTTTACCCTGGCACTATGGCTTTTGCTACCGAACACCCGATTCTCGCGCACTCCGAGCACCGTCCTGTCGGCGCCGTCGAACGTACCGAGGGTCGATTCGAGGTGGTCAGCGAGTATGAGCCCGCAGGTGACCAGCCCAAAGCCATCGACGACCTCGAACGTCGTATCGGGGCGGGGGAGCGCGACATCGTCCTACTCGGCGCCACCGGCACCGGTAAATCCGCGACCACCGCGTGGTTGATCGAGCGGGTCCAGCGCCCGACGCTCGTGATGGCACCGAACAAGACACTTGCTGCGCAGCTCGCCAACGAACTTCGAGAAATGTTGCCGCACAACGCTGTCGAGTACTTCGTCTCGTACTATGACTACTACCAACCCGAGGCGTACATCGCCCAGACCGACACGTACATCGAAAAGGACTCGTCGATCAACGACGACGTCGAACGCCTGCGGCACTCCGCGACGTCGAGTCTGCTGTCACGGCGCGACGTGGTGGTCGTGGCATCGGTGTCGTGCATCTATGGCCTCGGCACGCCGCAGTCCTACCTCGACCGTTCGGTCGAGGTGGAGGTCGGCGACGAGATCGACCGCGACGCACTGCTTCGATTGCTGGTCGACGTGCAGTACACCCGTAACGACATGTCGTTTACCCGCGGAAGCTTCCGTGTCCGCGGCGACACCGTCGAGATCATCCCGTCGTACGAAGAGTTGGCGGTGCGGATCGAGTTCTTCGGCGACGAGGTCGAGGCGCTCTATTATCTGCACCCACTGACCGGTGATGTGGTCAGACAGGTTGACACGCTGCGCATCTTCCCCGCGACGCACTATGTCGCGGGACCTGAGCGCATGGAGAAGGCGATGACGAGCATCGAGGAAGAGCTCGAGGCGCGCCTGGCCGACCTCGAGGGCAAGGGCAAACTCCTCGAGGCGCAGCGCCTGCGCATGCGCACCAGCTACGACCTCGAAATGATGAGGCAGGTCGGGTTCTGCTCGGGCATCGAGAACTACTCGCGCCACATCGACGGCAGGCCGGCGGGCAGCGCCCCCGCAACGCTGATCGACTATTTCCCCGACGACTTCCTCCTCGTGATCGACGAGTCGCATGTGACGGTCCCGCAGATCGGCGGCATGTACGAGGGCGACATGTCGCGCAAGCGCAATCTGGTCGACTTCGGGTTCCGGCTACCGTCCGCGGTCGACAACCGTCCGCTCACCTGGGACGAGTTCGTCGGTCGTATCGGGCAGACGGTCTATTTGTCCGCGACGCCGGGCGCGTACGAACTCGGCCAGTCCAACGGAGAGTTCGTCGAGCAGGTGATCCGCCCGACCGGGCTGGTCGATCCGCAGATCGTGGTGAAGCCGACCAAGGGGCAGATCGACGACCTGGTTCACGAGATCCGTGATCGCACAGAGCGCGACGAACGCGTGCTGGTGACGACATTGACCAAGAAGATGGCAGAAGATCTCACCGACTACCTTCTCGAACTCGGTATCCGTGTGCGCTACCTGCATTCCGAGGTCGACACGCTACGAAGGGTCGAGTTGCTGCGGCAGCTCCGATCGGGTGAATACGACGTGCTGGTCGGTATCAACCTGCTGCGCGAGGGACTCGACCTTCCCGAGGTGTCGCTCGTCGCGATCCTCGACGCCGACAAGGAGGGATTCCTGCGGTCGACGACATCGCTGATCCAGACTGTCGGGCGTGCTGCCCGTAACGTCTCGGGTGAGGTGCACATGTACGCCGACACGGTTACCGAGTCGATGCGCAACGCGATCGAAGAGACCGAGCGTCGTCGTGAGAAGCAGGTGGCCTACAACAAAGAACACGGCATCGACCCGAAACCACTGCGCAAGAAGATCGCCGACATCCTCGATCAGGTGTACCGCGAAGCGGAGGATTCGGCAGTCGACGTCGGTGGCTCCGGCCGCAACGCCAGCCGTGGACGGCGAGCGCAGGGAGAAGTCTCGAAGGCGAAGGGCGGCTCCGCGGGGGTCGTCGAGAAGCGAGATGTGGGATCGATGCCACGAGCCGAGCTCGCCGATCTCGTCGCGCAACTCACGGAGCAGATGATGAGCGCGGCTCGCGATCTGCAGTTCGAACTCGCCGGAAGGCTGCGCGACGAGATCGCAGATCTGAAGAAAGAGCTGCGCGGCATGGATGCCGCCGGAATCAAGTAGTTGGCACTCCCCATTGGGACGTTCGTCCCACTCGGGTGCGCGGTGTAGCGATCGCCGTGATCATCGGACAAATGTTGCGTGGCACACTATCCTGCCGATTCAGGTGACTCTAAAGTTGTCGTGATCGATGAAGTCCGCGAATGTGCGGAATCAGACATGTGTGGAGGTCAGGGATGGGCGCTTACCAGACGATCGTCGTCGGAACGGACGGATCGGAATCGTCGTTGAAGGCGGTCGATCGCGCGGGTGCGATCGCGGGCGATTCGAAATTGGTGATCGCATGTGCATATTTTCCGAACGATCGCGGCGCCGGTGAGGCTGCGGACGTCCTTAAAGACGAGGCTTATCAGGTGACCGGAAGTGCCCCGACCGACGAGATTCTGCGTCGGGCGAAGGAGCGGGCATCGAAGTCGGGGGGCACGCAGATCGTGGCACGCCCGGTGAAGGGCGCACCCGTGGATGCTCTGCTGCAGTTGGTCACCGATGTTCAAGCTGATCTTCTCGTCGTCGGCAATCGTGGACTGAATTCGATTGCGGGACGTCTGCTGGGTTCGGTGCCGGCCGACGTCGCGCGTAAGTCTGCGTGCGATGTGCTGATCGTGCACACCACCTAGTTCGCTTCTCCTCGAAACCAACAGCCGGGCAGACGGATTCGTCTGCCCAGCTGTTGCGCGTGTGCTGGTGGTTCGACGTATGCCGCCGTGATGAAAAGTCGTCGTGATGAAAGCCGTCGCGATGTGCTGTGGGGAGCGTGACTCCCGATCCGCCGTGGTCACTGCTGCGTCCCTGCCCTTTTCACTATAACGCGAGGTAGGGGCCTTGCCGCAAGGCCCCCATCCGGGTGCACAATCGGTGATTCCGCCCCCCGCCCAGCCTTTTTCGGAGTCGCCCAGTGCCCGCAGTGACCGACCATGTCTTCAATCTTCCGCCCGAGTCACCGAAATCCGTCCCGACTCGTATCGAGAGCGACGTGCGCCATTTCGAGGACACCACTGCATCCCTCGCCGGCACGGTCGATGCGCTCTCAGCCAGGCTCGACGCCGCGCGCAGGGCAGAGGGTGGAGGTGGGCAGCGCGCATCGGATCGCGACCTCGAGATTCATCAGTTGACCAGCCGTCTGCGGACGCTGCGTCGCTATGGCCTCGACCTGTGCATCGGCCGGATGACGCTGATCGACGAGCCTGACCCCGTCTACATCGGTCGCGTCGGGGTGACCGATCAGTCGGGCCGCCAACTGCTCGTCGACTGGCGGACCCCCGCCGCTGCTCCGTTCTTCAACGCGACCGCGGCGCAGCCGATGGGCGTGCGTTCCCGCAGACGCTACCGATGGACGCGCGGGCAGATCACCGACTACTGGGACGAAGTGTTCACCGCGGACGCCGCCGACGATGGGGTCTGGCTCGACGGCGATTCGGCGCTGCTCGCAGGCCTCTCCGCGAGCCGTTCGCCACGCATGCGTGACGTGTTGTCGACGATCCAGGCCGACCAGGACGCCATCATCCGCGCCGACTCGGCAGGCGCGCTGGTCGTCGACGGCGGCCCCGGCACCGGAAAGACCGTCGTCGCGCTGCATCGCGCCGCTTACCTGCTCTACTCCGACGCGCGGCTCACGCGCGGACGTCTGCTGATCGTCGGACCACACGAGCAGTACCTCTCGTATGTCGCCGATGTCTTGCCGAGTCTCGGTGAAGAAGGCGTGCAGACGTGCACGTTGCGCGATCTGGTCGCCGAGGGCGATACCGCGGTGCGAGAGGCCGACGATGTGGCGGCGGCACTGAAGTCGACGGCGGGGATGGTCGACGCGATCGAGACGGCGGTGCGGTGGTACGAGGAACCGCCGACGGAACCGCTTCTTGTCGAGACCGAGTGGGCGGATGTGACTCTGCGGCGGCGGGATTGGGCCGAAGCATTCGCGGCGCCCGAGGCCGGCATGCCACACAACGAGGCGCGCGGCGCGATCTGGCAATACCTGGCCGAGACGGTGCGGCGACGCATCGGCAACGATGACCTCGACCTGGACGACGTGCAGGAATCGTTGCGGCGCAACGACTCTCTTGCGGCGGCAGTGGGGCGCGCGTGGCCGATGCTCGACGCGACGGATCTCGTCGGCGACCTGTGGTCGGTTCCCGCGTTCCTCCGAATGTGTGCGCCGTGGTTGGCGCCGGATGACGTGCGACGGCTCCAGCGCGAGCGTCCGGATGCGTGGACCGACGCCGACCTCCCGCTTCTCGACGCCGCGCGCAACCGATTGGGAGACCGCAGTGCGGACGATCGGCGTCGCCGCCGGTCCGCCGCGCTGCGAGCCGAGCGCCGTCGTATGGACCTCGTCGTCGACGACCTCATGGCGTCGACGACCTACGACGACGGCGAGGGCCTGATGTCGATGCTTCGGCAGAAAGACCTGCGCGACGTTCTTGTCGACGATTCGGCCGCGCCGGACATCGAGCCCGGCACCTTCGACGGGCCGTTCGCGCACATCATCGTCGACGAGGCGCAGGAACTCACCCCGGCGCAGTGGCGAATGGTGCTGCGGCGCAACCCGTCCGGAAGCATCACGATCGTCGGCGACAGGGCGCAGGCGCGGGCGGGGTTCGCCGAGTCGTGGTCGGAACGGCTTCGCAGCGTCGGATGCCGGGACGTGCGCGTCGAGTCGTTGTTGATCAACTATCGAACGCCCGCCGAGGTCATGGAGGCGGCCGAGCCGGTGATCCGAGCTGCCATACCGGATGCCAACGTGCCGTCGTCGATCAGGGAATCGGGACTGCCCGTTCGACATGCCTCGCACGGTGACCGAGATGTGATCCTCGCCGAGTGGCTCGCGCGCAATGACGAGGGCGTCGCGTGTGTGATCGGTGATCCGGACTTCACCAGCACGGGCCGGGTGCGCGCACTCGATCCGATCACTGCGAAGGGCCTCGAGTTCGATCTGGTCGTGGTTGTCGAGTCCGAGGTCTTCGGCTCGGGGATCACCGGGGCCGTCGACCGCTACGTATCGATGACTCGTGCGACCCGCGAACTCGTCATCCTGCACCCCGAGGGCGACCATACGGGCGATCAGGATGAGCGATCAGGAGTGTGACGGGCGTCGTCGAAAGCCGTTCAGCGACGCGGCATGTCGTCGAGCTCTGTTGGCAGCGGGTCGGCGTTGACCACGACGAGGCGCTGCGTGCTGCGGGTCAGCGCGACGTAGAGATCGCTGTATCCGCGCGGCGACTGAGCGATGAGTGCGCTCGGTTCGACGACGACAGTCGTGTCGAACTCGAGCCCTTTACAGGTGGTGACCGTGTGGACGCGGGGGAGCTCGTCGACGCCGAGTGTCGTCGGGTCGAGGCCGGCGACCAACTGCGAGGTGGCGTCGAAGAGGCTGTCGGGCACCACGATTCCGGTCAGCCCGCGCAGTTCCGGTCGCGTGGCCTCCTCGATCGCAGTCGCGACGAGCTCGGCAGTTGACACCGAACGGGCATACGGATCGATTCCGTTGCTGCGCAACGAGGTCGGCGGTGTCAGTGAATCGCCGACGTGCGCCAGGACGCGCGCGGCGTAGGTCATGATCTCACTCGGCGTGCGGTAGTTGACGGTCAGCTCGCGCAACTGCCAACGGTTCGCGACGTAGGGTGTCAGTACCTCGCTCCACGACGTCGTGCCCGCAAGGTCGCCGGTCTGTGCGGTGTCGCCGATGATGGTCATCCACCGGTTCGGGATTCGGCGCATCACCATGCGCCACGCCATACCGGACAACTCCTGGGCTTCGTCGACGATGACGTGGCCGAATGTCCAGGTGCGGTCGTTGAAGGCGCGCTCCGCGGTGGTCGCGCGTTGTACGTCGGTCTGGCGCGCGGCGAGTTGCTCTGCGTCGATCAGGTCGTAGGCCATCAGGATCTCCGGGTCGAGTTCGTCCTCGAGATCCTGTGGTGCCGAGCCGGTGAGGATGTCGAGCGCATCCTGGGCGTCGGCGAGTTGTCGACGCCACCGCTCGCGTTCGGCACGTTCGGCCTCATCGGTGCCGTAGCCGACGAGTTCGGCCAGTTCGTCGAGCAACGGAACGTCGGCGGGAGTGAACTCGTCGCTCTCGCTGCCCTTTTCCGCTTTGCCGACTGGCCTGCGGCGTGCCCGGTGGAGCGCTGCGCGATCATCGTCGGACCAGCCCGGCGTGGCCTTGCGGATGGCGGCGGGGTCGTCGTAGAGGTCGCGGAGAACGTCCGTCGGAGTGAGCGTCGGCCAGAAGGCGAGCACCGCCTCACGGATATCCGGATCGCGACCCATGTCGTCGCGAATGTCCTTGAGGTCGGCGGGCGTGAGGAGTTGCGACCCGTCGAGCAGACTGGCGCCGATCGCCGCCGAGTGTCGGGCGGCGAGTGCGTCGAGTGCCGAGCGCAGGAATACCGGCTGCGCCTGGTTGTGCGCCCTGCGCGACCCGCGGGCCGCCGTACGCGCTGCCTTGACGAGTGCACTGTCGATTTCGACCCGGTAACCGTCGAAGTCCACGGATACCGGCTTGGTCGGCAGCGACTCGTGTGCCCGAACCGTGCGCTTGAGCACGTCGAGCATCTGTAAGCGCCCCTTGACCTCTCGGGTGCGTCGAGGTTCGTCGGCGGTCGCGGTGACGCCGGGGAAGAGCTCGCCGATCGTCGCGAGGAGCACTCCGGACTCACCGAGCGAAGGCAGCACCTGGCCGATGTAGTCGAGGAAGTCGCTGTTGGGGCCGATGATGAGGATTCCACTGCGCGAGAGGATGTCTCGATGTGTGTACAGCAAGTATGCGGCGCGGTGGAGCGCCACGGCGGTCTTGCCGGTGCCGGGGCCGCCCTGGATGACCGTGACGCCGCGGTGCGGTGACCGGATGATGAGGTCCTGCTCGCGCTGGATGGTCTCGACGATGTCGGTCATCTCGCCGGTACGTGCGGCGTTGAGGGCAGCTACGAGCGCGGACTCGTTGACCACGTCGCCGTGCGCTGACTCGTCGATCGAAGCCTCACCCGCGGTGAGGAATTCGTCGTTGACCTCACGGACGCCACGATTTCGCGTGCGGATGTGTCTGCGGCGAGCGACCTCTTCCGGCGCTGCAGGCGTTGCGAGGTAGAACGCTCGCGACAGGGGCGCCCGCCAGTCGAGAAGCAGTGTCGTGTCGCCGTCATCGTCGTCGAGGACTCCGATGCGTCCGATCCGCCGGGTTTCGCCGTCGTCGAGGTCGAGGCGGCCGAAATACAGATTGTGTTCGGCGGCATCGTATTTCGCGAGGTCGTCGACGTACATGCGTTCGTAGGACTCGCGTTCGGACAGCGCCTGCGGGGTTCCCGCGGACTCGCGCAGGGTTGCGGCGAGTCGACGACGGGTGTTGGCACGCATCCTGTCCAGACGCCCGTACACGGCGTCGAGGTGTGTCTGTTCCTCATCGATCCGGGGATCGGTGCGTTCGGTGTGTGTCGGCGAGGTACTCATCGGATCTCATCGTCGGGTTCGGCGTGCGTACCGAATGCGGTATGTGCGGTGCTGTCGGGATGGTGGGGTGCGGTGTCGCGGCTGAGGCCGTCGGGACGGCACTGTCCGCGGCTCTGGATGCGCCGTGTCAGATCCTTGCCCGCTGTCAGATCCTTGCCCGCGTCGGTGTCGCCGAGTCGCGCGCAGACGATCGCGGGCGGCTCCGCCAGCGACGGGTCGTCGAGCGCTTCCGCAAGGTGCGCGAGGACTGCGGACTGGGTCGAGAAGGGGAGCGGGGTCGAGCGTCGATCGGTGAGGATTCCGTGTCGTGATGCGTATATGGCGAACTCGCGCACCGGCATCGGTGAGCGGAGGGGAGCGGAGTCGACGTCGTCGAGGAGTTCACGCAGGGGATGAGAAGTCGTGGTCACTGTCAATCGATGGTAATTGGGTTCGGTGCGGTCGAGTGCGGCGAGTTGGTCGTTGTCGAGCCAGAACGCCGTCAGAGGTGTGTTGGCGCCGGGGGACGCGAAGGGAGCTGCCGGAATGTATCCGCGGGCCGACACGTGGCCGGAATACCCGACAGCGATACCGCTCACGACGACGCGGGCAGGACGGATGTCGACGCCGCCCACATCGGCGAGCTTTGTGGTCAGCACCGCGCGTGATGCGTTGGAACCGACGGCAACCATGAGCGTGCGACCTTCGTGGCGCATCTCCAGAGGGGCGTAGTCGGTGTCCGCGACCCACGGATAGTGCTGTGGCGGAAACGCGGCGGACCCCATGCGCCCGCTCGGAGTCTGTTCCGAAGGCGATGGGGTCCGCGCGTAGAGCGAAGGGGTCAGGACCGGGCCTTGCGCCAGCGCTTCTTGCTGTCGGCGACGGCTGCGTCGGCCTTGTCGCCTGCGGTCGACACCAGTTCCTTGGCCGACTCTGCGAGCTCTGCGGAACGCTCCCGCGCGGCTTCGGCGAGCTCTGCGGAGCGCTCCCGAGCGGCTTCTGCGATCTCGGGGGCGCGGTCGCGCACCTTGTCGGCAAATTCTGTGGAGCGCTCGCGTGCCGTCTCAGCGATCTCGGGGGCGCGGTCGCGCACCTTGTCGGCGAACTCCGCCGAACGCTCGCGGGCGTTTTCTGCGACGACGGGCGCACGGTCGCGCACCTTGTCGGCGAATTCCGCCGAACGCTCGCGGGCGTTTTCTGCGACGACGGGCGCACGATCGCGGAACTTCTCCGCGGCCTCGGCAGAACGCTCTCCCAACTTGTGCGCGTCCTGCTTGAGGAGACCTGCGGCCTCGCTGGACTTCTCACCGAGCGTCGACGCGGAATCCTGTGCGTGCTCGCGGATCGAATCCCACGCTGTGGTGCTCGCCTTCGCGCCGAGTGGCAGGGCCGCGAGTGCGGCGTCGGCCTTGCGTCGACCACGCCACGCGAGCGAGGGCTTGCCCTCGGTGTCGGCCGCCGAGATCAGCAGGCCGCCCATCAGGCTCAGGTTCTTCAGGAAGTGTGTGCGCTGCATACTCCGCGCAACCGGGTCCGACTCTTCCCAGAAGGGATGGCCGGCGAACGTCGTCGGTGCGAGGGAGCCCGCCAGAACGGCCGACGCGAAGCGTGGGAACTTGCCCGTCGCAAGGAGGACACCGCTCGCGAGTTGGATGCCGCCGTTCACTCGGACCAGCGTGACCGGATCGGTGGGGATGACGGAGGTGACCTCGTCCGGCAGCACACCGACGGTGCTCTCCACGAAGGGCTCCGCGATTTCTGCTCGCTTCTGCGGGTGTCGCAGGGCGTCATAGCCGGAGACGATGAACACCGATGCGAGCATCGGTCGGGCAATACGGCGGAGGATCATCTTGTTGACACGGTCCCTTCGGAAGTCACTGTGTTAGTCGGTCACTGTGCTTTTCGTTTACTGCGGCTCTTCGGTCACTGCGTTGGTCGATCACGCGTTGGACTGGGGTCGGCGGCGCTCTATCGAGGCTACCCGTCCGGTGTCGGGGCGCTCGGCGGAGTTGATGATCTGGCGCAAGTGTTGTGCGTGTAGGCCGATTCTCACCAGCCGCGTTCGCGCCATTCGTCCAGCGACGGGCGTTCGGTGCCGAGGGTCGTGTCCTTGCCGTGGCCGGGGTACACGACGGTCGAGTCGGGATAGCGCTCGAAGAGCTTGGTCTCGACGTCGTCGACGAGAGTGTCGAAGTCGCCTGGCGCCCAGGTCTTTCCGACGCCGCCCGGGAAGAGGGAATCGCCGGTGAACAGGTGGACGACGCCGCTTGCGGGATCGGTGAGTGCCAGCGCGATCGATCCGGGCGTGTGGCCGACGAGGTGGATTGCGTCAAAGGTCAGGTCGCCGACGGTCAGCACGTCGCCGTCGTCGAGGAGGATGTCGGGGGTCACGGGCAGTTCGGGAGCGTCGATCCTGCCGGCCGCGGTCGGCGCTCCCGTCGCTGACGCGACGTCGGCAAGTGCCTGCCAATGGTCGTAGTGCTGGTGCGTGGTGAAGATCGTGCGCGGGGTGCCGTCGAGTTCGTCGAGCACATCGCGAATGGTGTCCGCATCGTTGGCGGCGTCGATGATGAGTTGGTCGCCGGTCGCGACACTGGTGACGATGTAGACGTTGTTGTCCATGGGCCCAACGGAGATCTTCACGATCGAGGCGTTGCTCAGTGTGCGGCGCTGCGGGCCGGTCTCGGACAGATCGCCGGTGTATTCGTCGGTGATGGTGAGGTCGGACGAGGTCATGAACTCAGCGTAGCCACGCAGGTCGACGCGGTGGACGAGGATGGGAACACCTGGTGGGCCGCGTATCGTTGACAAGTGTTGTGACGCCGCCTGGAGACCGCCGGCTCGGCGTCGAGATTTCTTGTCGGTGGCTGCCGTTATGGTGAGCCGCGGACACGCCCAACGAGACAGACACGCCCAACGTGACATCGGTCGACGATCGGTGCCCAGCGGCGGCCGGATGCGCGGCGATCCCGCGCAGGGGCTGGCCAAGACGTATGGACCAGCCAAGACATGTGGATAGGACAGTAGTGGTTGATCGTTTGATCGTCCGTGGTGCCCGCGAACACAACCTTCGCGGTGTCGATGTTGATCTGCCCCGCGACAGCCTCATCGTGTTCACCGGACTCTCGGGTTCGGGGAAGTCGTCGCTGGCTTTCGACACGATCTTCGCCGAGGGCCAACGACGCTACGTGGAGTCGCTGTCTGCGTATGCGCGGCAGTTCCTCGGGCAGATGGACAAGCCCGACGTCGACTTCATCGAAGGACTCTCGCCCGCGGTGTCGATCGACCAGAAGTCGACGAACCGCAATCCTCGGTCGACGGTCGGCACGATCACCGAGGTCTACGACTACCTGCGCCTGCTCTACGCACGCGCCGGCGTCGCACACTGTCCGATCTGCGGTGCCGAGATCGCCAAGCAGACACCTCAGCAGATCGTCGATCAGGTGCTCGCCATGGACGAGGGCACCCGCTTTCAGGTCCTCGCGCCGGTCGTCCGCACTCGTAAGGGTGAGTTCGTCGACCTCTTCGCCGAACTGCAGACCCAGGGCTTCTCCCGTGCGCGCGTCGACGGCAAGATCCATTCGCTGACGGACCCGCCCAAGCTCAAGAAGCAGGAAAAGCACGACATCGACGTCGTCGTCGACCGGCTCGTCGTGAAGCCGAGCGCCAAGCAGCGTCTCACCGACTCGGTGGAGACGGCCCTGCGGCTTGCCGATGGCATTGTCGTCCTCGACTTCGTCGACATCGAGGAGAACGATCCCCACCGCGAACGTCGATTCTCCGAGCGCATGGCGTGCCCGAACGGACACCCGATCGCCATCGACGATCTCGAGCCGCGGTCGTTCTCCTTCAACTCGCCGTACGGCGCATGTCCCGAATGCGACGGCCTCGGGATTCGCAAGGAGGTCGACGAGGACCTCGTCGTGCCCGATCCCGACCTCTCACTCTCCGAGGGCGCCATCGCCCCCTGGTCGACCGGACACAACGCCGACTACTTCCTGCGACTCATGTCCGGTCTGGCCGACGAGATGGGATTCGACGTCGACACCCCGTGGAAGAAGTTGCCCGCCAAGGCGCGGAACGCGCTGCTCAACGGCAGCGAGCACCAGGTGCACGTCAAGTTCCGTAACCGGTACGGACGGACGCGCTCGTACTACACCGAGTTCGAGGGTGTCATGGCGTTCCTCAACCGCCGCATGGACCAGACCGAATCCGAACAGATGAAGGAACGGTACGAGGGGTACATGCGCGACGTTCCGTGCCCGGTCTGTCAGGGTGCGCGGTTGCGTCCGGAGATCCTCGCGGTGACGCTCGATCACCCCGAATACGGACCGAAATCGATCGCCGAGGTGTCGGCGCTGTCGGTGGCCGACGCCGCGGGCTACCTGGGCGGATTGAAGCTCGACAAACGCCAGGAGGCGATCGCCGGCCGCGTCCTCAAAGAGGTGCAGGCACGCATCACGTTCCTGCTCGACGTCGGACTCGACTATCTGTCGCTGTCCCGTGCCGCAGGGTCGCTGTCGGGTGGCGAGGCGCAGCGAATCCGTTTGGCCACTCAGATCGGTTCGGGTCTCGCCGGTGTCCTCTACGTCCTCGACGAACCGTCGATCGGACTGCACCAGCGCGACAATCGTCGACTGATCGACACCCTCACGCGACTGCGCGATCTGGGCAACACGCTGATCGTGGTCGAACACGACGAGGACACGATCCGCGCAGCCGATTGGATAGTCGATATCGGACCGCGCGCGGGCGAGCACGGCGGCAAGGTGGTGCACTCCGGTAGCTACAAGGATCTGCTGAAGAACCGCAAGTCGCTGACGGGCAACTACCTGTCCGGCCGCGAGACGCTTCCGGTCCCGCCCATCCGTCGGCCGATCAACAAGAACCGCCAACTCACCGTCGTGGGGGCGCGCGAGCACAACCTGCGCGGCATCGACGTCTCGTTTCCGCTCGGCGTGCTCACCGCTGTCACCGGGGTGTCCGGATCCGGAAAGTCGACGCTGGTCAACGACATCCTTGCGACGGTGCTCGCCAACAAGCTGAACGGTGCGCGTCAGGTACCGGGCAGGCACACTCGCGTGAACGGCCTCGGCAACCTCGACAAGCTCGTGCAGGTCGATCAGTCGCCGATCGGTCGGACACCGCGCTCGAATCCGGCGACCTACACAGGCGTCTTCGACAAGATCCGCACGCTGTTCGCAGCGACGACCGAAGCGAAGGTGCGCGGCTACCAGCCAGGACGGTTCTCGTTCAACGTCAAGGGCGGACGCTGCGAGGCGTGTCAGGGCGAGGGAACCATCAAGATCGAGATGAACTTCCTGCCTGACGTCTACGTTCCCTGCGAGGTGTGTCACGGTGCGCGGTACAACCGCGAGACCCTCGAGGTGCACTACAAGGGCAAGACCATCTCGGAGGTTCTCGACATGCCGATCGAGGAGGCCGCCGACTTCTTCGAGCCTGTCACCTCGATCCACCGCTACCTCAAGACGCTCGTCGACGTCGGCCTCGGATACGTCCGTCTCGGACAACCCGCACCGACACTCTCGGGCGGTGAGGCCCAGCGCGTCAAACTGGCCGCCGAACTGCAGAAGCGGTCGGCAGGCCGAACCGTCTACATCCTCGACGAGCCGACGACCGGCCTGCACTTCGAGGACATCAAGAAGCTCCTCGACGTGATCAACGGACTGGTCGACAAGGGCAACACGGTGATCGTGATCGAGCACAACCTCGACGTCATCAAGACTGCCGACTGGGTCATCGACATGGGACCAGAAGGTGGAACGGGCGGTGGCACGGTGATCGCCGAGGGGACTCCCGAAGACATTGCGGAGACACCGGGAAGCCACACCGGGAAGTTCCTCGCCGACGTGCTCGAGACAGGGGAGCCGGTCGCGACTGCCGGCTGATTCGTGTTTGCCCGCGGTCCCGATCAGCCGGTCTCGTCCAGCCGATCTGGTTCAGTGCAGTGATGCTGCGATCAGTGACACGCCCAGCAAAGCGACGACGGCGTTTCCGGCGATGATCGTGAGTCGACGGCCGCTGCCGGTTATCCGAGTACCGGCGGCCGCCCCGGCGATCGCCAGAACCGCCTGCCACAGCAGGGAACCGAGGCCGACCCCGGCCACGAATAGTGCTGCGCCGCAACCACTTATGTGGCCCCCGCTCGGCAAGGCGACAGCTGGTACGGCAATGGATGCGAAGTAGATGAGCGTCGCCGGATTCATCGCGGTCAACCCGACGAACATGAGGTAGCGGTGCCCCCTCGTCGACTGGGCACGGCTCGACGTCGACTGGGCACGGCTCGACGCCGAGTGTGCGCGGAATATGGCGTGCGCCGCCACGAGTAAGAGCACGCTGCCGCCGACGATGCCGGGATACGGGCCGAGACGGCTGATGAACGGTGCGATCGCCGCTCCGAACGTTGTGGCCGCGGCGGCGTAGACGGCGTCGACCGTCGCGACCCCGGCCGCGGCCTCGAGTGCACTGCGCACACCGCGCTCCGCTCCTTCGAGCATGAGCATCACACCGATCGCACCGAGCGGCATCGCAATACCGAAACCCGCCACGAGACCGAGTGTGAGTGCGTGGATCACCGACATCTGACCACCATCGACCGCGGTTGATGACGATGCCTAAAAGATGTCGCTTCGACTGATATCTTTTCGATGTGGACCCGATCGACCGACAGATCATAGAGGCACTTCGCCATGATGGTCGCGCATCGTTCAGTGCGCTCGGTCGGCTTGTGGGGCTTGGAACCAACAGTGCCGCAGCGCGGGTGCGACGCCTCGAGCGCGACGGTGTCATCCTCGGCTATCGCGCGGTGATCAGCACCGATGACGCACCGTCACCGGCCGGGATCGAAGCGTTCATCGACGTACGGCTGCACCCTGATCGCGACTCGGAGGAGTTCTTGCGGTGGGCGCAACGTGAGGCGATGGTGCGCGACGCGGTCCACGTGACCGGCCCTTACGACTACCTGCTGCAGGTATCGGTGGCCGACACCGCGGGACTCGACAGACTGCTTCGGCGGCTCAAGAGCGACGCCGGTGCCGCGCAGACCCAGACGCGCATCGCGCTGCGGCCGGATCACTGACTGGGTTCGCCGCCGGCGCGAGGTTCGCCGAGGCCGGGGGAGAAGAGTGGTGGGGAGTGTCAGTGCCCCATGGACTTTCGGATCTCGTCGAGCTTCTTCTTCGCGGCCTCGTCGCGCTTGCGCATCATGTCGTCGACGCCCTGGCCCTCGGGCGTGCCCTCAGCCAACTCCTGGGAACCGATCGCGGTCGAGATGCGCTTCTCGATCTTGTCGCGGACGAAATCGAAACTCGGCACACCTTGCTCGCTGTAGTCGGGATCGATGTGCCCGGGGCTCGAGATGGTCGTCGAGCCGGGAAAGCTGGATCCGGGAGAGGCGGTGTCGACGACTTCCGTATCCAGGACCTCGGCGTCGATGATCTCTCCGACGGGCTCTGTGCCGCCGGCCGAGGAGGTCGTCCGTGTCGGATCGGCCGGGTCGTGGTCGTGCGCACCTTCGGAGGTCATGGATTCAGGCTAGCCCGCATACGAAACGACGGACGCCGCGCTGGTCACAGAATGACCCGCACGACGTCCGTCGAGGGCTGCAGAGTGGTCTGGTGACGCGAAGCCGTCAGCGAGGGGAGTAGGTGAGGCAGTTCGCGGTGTCGGAACTCTCGCCTGCACCGATACGGACCGCAGTGGCCGTGCATTCGAGATTCGCGTTGTGCTCGCAGTCGACCCGCTGGCATGCACCGACCTGGGTGGAGACGCGGTCGAGGCCGCCGCGAGTTGTCAGGGGGATGAACGTCGCGCAGTCGGCAGTGCCGTTGGTTCCGCTGACGTTGATCGCGAACGCGTGGCAGCCGTCGTGGTTGTAGGAACACTCACTGACGGTGCATTCGGCGACATGTGGCATTTCGAGCGTGGCCATCGTGAACTCCTGGATCGAGGTTGGCGGGCGGGTATCTGCCCTGCCTTCCAATCTAGGTGAGTCCGTTGACCCTTTCCAGCAAGCAAAGGCTCGCCTGACCTGCTGAAACGTTAGGTAAGCGCTACCTACATCGCGGTGAATTCGCGGCCAACGAGAGCGTCACCGACGACGGTCTCGAACCGGTCCGGTGTACTTCTCGCCGGGGCCCTCGCCTGGCTCGTCCGGGTATGCGCTCGCGTCGCGGAACGCCAGTTGCAGTTGCTTGAGTCCGTCTCGGATGGGAGCGGCATGAACGCCGAGATCCGGTTTGGCTGCGTCGACGAGTCCGGCCAGTGCGGTGATGAGTTTTCGGGCCTCATCGAGATCGGCGTCGTCTTCGGATGCCCCCGGCGCCAGGCCGAGCTTCTCCGCCGACGCGCTCATCAGCATGACGATGGCCCGGGTCACGACCTCGATCGAGGGAATGTCGGCCATGTCACGGACGTTGTCATCATCGTCTGTGGAAGTAGTCACGTCCGGACGCGCGGAATCGTTGTTCGGAACGCCGGTGAGGTCGTCACCTGCATCGTCGCCCGAAGGCGAATAGGTGTTCTCGGGCATGACTGCTAGACTTCCATAGCACGACCGCCCCGGTTGGCGCCGGGGTCGCAAGTGGAGTTCCGCTCCCACCGCTACGACGCGTCGAATATGTGCGCTTGCCGCACACGCGATTCACGCAGTTGTACGGTCCGGTCCTGCCGATGGGCGTGGTCTTTCCACGCCGTCGGCGATGCGCATCCAATGGTGTGCAGACCGGTCGGTATCGGAGCCCTGACGATGGTGAACACCATCTCGGGGCTCTTCTGCTGAGAGCCCCTTTCCATGCGCGGCCACCGACCACTCCGCGACGGCCACCCCTGTCAGGTTTTATCAAGGAGGCCCCATCAGCACTGAGACCCGCATCAACGAGCGCATCCGCGTACCGGAGGTCCGACTCGTCGGACCGAATTCGGAGCAGGTGGGCATCGTGCGTGTTGAAGATGCGCTGCGCCTGGCCTACGAGGCCGACCTGGACTTGGTCGAGGTCGCACCCGACGCCCGTCCGCCGGTGTGCAAGATCATGGACTACGGCAAGTTCAAGTACGAAGCAGCGCAGAAGCAACGCGAGTCGCGTCGCAACCAGCAGTTGACCGTCATCAAGGAGCAGAAGCTCCGGCCGAAGATCGACGACCACGATTACGAGACCAAGAAGGGTCACGTCATCCGGTTCCTCGAGGCAGGCTCGAAGGTGAAGGTCACCATCATGTTCCGCGGCCGCGAGCAGTCGCGACCCGAACTCGGATACCGACTGCTGCAGCGCCTCGGAAACGACGTCGCCGATTACGGCTTCATCGAGACCTCGGCCAAGCAGGACGGCCGCAACATGACCATGGTCCTCGCCCCGCACAAGGGCGCGAAGACCCGCGTGAAAGCGCAGCAGACTCGTGACGACCGCGCGCCCCGCCAGCAGGGCGCCAAGGACGACACGGCCAGCTAAGCCGATGCGGTCCGTGAGAACGGACCGTCGGAGAACCACTGCGGACGCATACCGCACCCGACAACCGCGGGTGTGGCTTGCGTCCGCTCGAATGAAGGAAAGAACATGCCGAAGAGCAAGACCCACAAGGGCACAGCCAAGCGCTTCAAGGTGACCGGCAGCGGAAAGATCGTCCGCCAGAAGGCCAACCGTCGCCACCTCCTGGAGCACAAGTCCTCTCGCCGTACCCGTCGTCTCGACGGCATCGCCGTGGTGAGTGAGAACGACGCACCGCGTATCAAGCGACTGCTCAACCGCTGACGCACCCGACCACCACATCTGACGAACAAGAGGAACTGACATGGCACGCGTGAAAAGGGCTGTCAACGCCCAGAAGAAGCGTCGTTCGACGCTGGAGGCCTCCAAGGGATACCGCGGGCAGCGCTCGCGCCTGTACCGCAAGGCCAAGGAGCAGCAGCTCCACTCGATGACTTACGCCTACCGGGACCGTCGCGCCCGCAAGGGTGAGTTCCGCAAGCTGTGGATCGCGCGTATCAACGCTGCGTCCCGCGCCAACGACATCACCTACAACCGCTTCATCCAGGGCCTCAAGGCCGCGGGTGTCGAGGTTGACCGCAAGGTGCTCGCCGACATCGCCGTGACCGACCCGGAGGCCTTCACCGGCCTCGTCGAGGTTGCCCGCAAGGCACTGCCGGCCGACGTCAACGCTCCCGCAGCCTGAGCGTTCACATCGAACACGTCGCACACGACCCGCGAGTGATCACGGACATCATCTGATGGAGATCTTGTCCGAACGATCCTCGCGGGTCGTGTCGTATGCAAAGCTCCATCGGGCGTCGGTACGACGGTCCGAGGGAAGATTTCTCGTCGAAGGCGCCAATGCGGTTGCCGCCGCTCTGGAGAGTGGTCGGGCAGTGCAGATCCTGGTCCGCGAGAGTGACGCCGACCGGCACGCCGAGATCCTCGGCGCCGCATCCGGCGCAGGCGTCGACGTCGTCGGATTGTCGGATCGCGCCGCCGAAAAGCTTTCGGAAGCGACGACGCCGCCCGGAATCTTCGCTCTCGCCGAGCTCCTCGACGCGTCCCTCGACGACGTGCTGTCGTCCGGTCCGCGCCTACTGGCGGTGGCCGTCGAGCCGCGTGAACCAGGTAATGCCGGGACGCTGATCCGCACAGCCGACGCGATGGGCGCCGACGCCGTGCTGTTGCTCGGCGACGCGGTTGATCCGCACAACGGGAAGTGCGTACGCGCGAGCGCGGGCAGCGTCTTCCATCTGCCGATCGTTCGGGAACGAGACGTCGACGCGGCGCTGTCGTCGGTGAGGTCGGCGGGCATCACGATCCTGGCGACGTCGGCCGACGGTGAGCTCGTGCTCGACGACGCCTCAGACGTCCTCGCCGAGCCGACCGCCTGGCTGTTCGGCAACGAAGCCCACGGGTTGTCCGCACCACTCGCGCAGTCGGCCGACCACCGGGTGTCCATTCCGATCCGCGGTCGCGCCGAGAGCCTCAATCTCGCGTCGGCGGCGTCGATCTGTCTCTACGAGAGCGCACGAGTACAAGCCCGCTAGGTTGTAGCGCAGCTCACGCCTCGGCGATCACTTTGATCCTGGCGAGAGTGGCAGGAATTCCCTCAGCCGCCGCGACGAGGCGAATCCTCATCTGGTCATCGGCGTCGTCGCCGTACTTCTCGCGGAAGAATACTTCGCCGGTGTCAGAGAAGGCGGTGTACTCGGTGAGCCGTGTGCTGCCGTCGCCGACGGCTTCGACGCGATAGCCCCACCTCGTTCCGCTGGTTCCGATCGTCCATTCGAAGCGAGTGCCGGGCTCGTCGACGGTCACGGTCGAGACGGTCGACCACTCGCGGACCGGCGTGCGGTTGTGACCGGTGAAGGTCGCGCCCGCACCGCGTGCGGAACTGTCCCACTCACACGCGTGGCACTGTTCGCTCCACTCTCCGGTGCGTGTGACGTCGCTGATCAGCGCGTACACGTCCTCCGGGCTGCGCTCGACGACAACGGAATCTTCCAGTGTGTATCGCATGGGTGTCGAGTCTAGGGCGACGGGCGGCACCGGCTGATCGAGTTGAAACGCATACGCGTGCTGAGTAGTTGCACCCATGATCGAAAGGGCATGTCGGCGAAGACTTCTCGGAGTGCGAAACCACTCAACCCTGACTCCCTCTGTCGCAGAACTCGACGCGCTGACCGGCAACCGCGATCGCGTCGTCGATCTCATCCGACTCACCTCGCTGGTCGTCGTGATCGCCGGGCATTCGCTCATGCTGACGGTGTCCGTCGACGACGGTCGGCTCGTCCTCGGTAACACCCTCGCCGACGTTCCGCTTCTGCAACCGATGACCTGGCTGTTCCAGATCCTTCCGCTGTTCTTCTTCGCAGGCGCCGCGGCGTCGACCTACGGGTGGCGTCCAGGCACACGTCCCGGCCACTGGCTGTTGCGTCGGGTCCAGCGACTTCTGCGGCCGGTCGGGTGGTATCTCGTGGTCGTCCTGATTGTTTACGGGGTGTCGACGCTGGTCGGTGCCGCCGCCATCGCCGACGTCGTGGCGCGCCTGGGAGTTCAGTTGCTGTGGTTTCTCGGCGCCTACCTGTTGGTGCTCGCGGTGATGCCCATGCTCCAACGACTCTCGTCGCGCCGGGCTGTGCTGTCAGCTCTGGCGGCCGCGTGGCTGGTGACCGCGGTCGTCGACGCCCTTCGGATCGCCGTCGGTGCGTCGAACAACGTCGGTTACGTCAACTTTCTCAGCGTGTGGATCATCCCGGCGATCCTCGGCGTCGCGTATGCGAAACGCCTGTTCTCGATGGTCGAAGCCGCAGTGCTGTGCGTGACCGCTCTGGTCGTCGACATCGCGCTGGTGGCCCTCGGTCCGTACGAGATGTCGTTGGTGACCGTCCCCGGACAGCAACTGTCCAACATGAGTCCGCCGAGCCTGCTACTCGCTGGTCACACTGTGGTGCTGTGTGCGCTGGTCATCGCGTTGCGCGCGCCACTTGCACGAGTCGCCGCCCGCCCACGGGTCTGGTGGTGGGTCGTGCTCGGCAACCGAGGTGCGATGACGTTGTATCTGTGGCACCTTCCGGTGTTGGGTCTCATCATTGGCCTCTCCGCGCTGTGTGGATTGCATAGAGATCCCCACGCCCTGCTGTTCTGGCCGACGGTTCTCGCGACCACCGCATGCCTGCTCGCGCTGATGATCCCGGTGACCGGAGTGCTGCTCGTCCTGGAGAACCGTCCGGTGCCGTGGTGGGACGCGCAGGTCGTCGGTGGGTGGAGTGCACGACGCGACACCCTCATCGTGGGGCTCCTGGTCGTCGTCGGTGTGACGACGCTGCTCCTGGCCGGTTCGGGAATCGTCGCCGGCTGGATCTGGTTGGTGATCGGCGTCGCCGCCGCGATGGCCGCTCGATCACTGGGTCGAGCACCTGCGAGCTCCCGACGCTGCTGAGCCGGGCGGATCGTGGATGATCGATCGGCGCGGGTTCGTGGGGGCGTCGAGGTAGGGCCCCAGGACGGTCGACTAACCTTGACGAGGAAGTATCACGGCCTCTGACCGGCGCATTGCTGATCTGCTCTCGTCCTCGAGGTGGTCGTGATGGGTTCCGTCATCCGCACCAGCAAGCACTAGGAGACCGCCGACCGTGGCCAGCTCTGCCGACGATCAAGCGCAGCCAACGTTCCCCAGCACCGAGGAACTCGACGCCGCGGCCGACGCCGCCGCTGCGGCATTCGCTGCGGCCGCTGATCTCGATGCGCTCGCGGCCGCCAAGACCGCGCACCTCGGCGATCGTTCGCCGATAGCGCTCGCTCGTCGCGCGCTCGGTTCGCTGCCGAAGGACCAGCGATCCGAAGCAGGCAAACTGGTCAACCAGGTTCGTGGGCGGGTCAATGGGGTCCTCGACGGCCGGACGGCGCAGCTGCAGGCCGAGCGCGACGCCGCGGTTCTCGCCTCCGAGTCGGTCGACGTCACGCTGCCGAGTCGTCGACGTCCCGGCGGTGCACGCCATCCCATCACAGTGATCTCCGAGCAGGTCGCCGACGTTTTCGTCGGTATGGGCTGGGAGATCGCCGAGGGACCCGAGGTAGAAACCGAGCACTACAACTTCGACGCGCTGAACTTTCTCCCGGATCATCCGGCGCGATCGATGCAGGACACCTTCTACATCGCGCCCGAGGGATCACGTCAGGTTCTCCGGACCCACACGTCACCCGTGCAGGTGCGTTCGATGCTGTCGCGAGATCTCCCCATCTACGTTGCGTGCCCCGGCCGGACATTCCGCACCGACGAGCTCGACGCCACGCACACGCCGGTCTTCCACCAGATCGAGGGCCTCGCCGTCGACAAGGGACTGACGATGGCTAATCTGCGCGGCACGCTCGAGGCGTTCGCTCGCGCGCTGTTCGGCCCCGAGACCACGACGCGTATGCGCGCGAGCTATTTCCCCTTCACCGAGCCGTCGGCCGAGGTCGACGTCTGGTTCCCCGCCAAGAAGGGCGGTGCGGGCTGGGTGGAATGGGGCGGCTGCGGCATGGTCAACCCGAACGTGTTGCGCGCCAGCGGAATCGACCCCGACGTCTACTCCGGGTTTGCGTTCGGGATGGGACTCGAACGCACTCTGCAGTTCCGCAACGACATCTCGGACATGCGCGACATGGTGGAGGGCGACGTCCGCTTCAGCCTTCCGTTCGGCCCGGCGGCCTGAGCCGGTCGACGCCGCAACCCGCACCGATTCCACTCGATGAAAGAAGCTGATTGACCGATGCGTGCACCGCAGTCCTGGTACACCGAGGTACTCCGTGCCGGCGACCCCACCTGGTCGGCGACCACTGAGGAGATCGACGCTGGTTTCGTTCGCGTCGGCTTCGAGATCGAAGACATCGAGTCGTTCCCCGAGATCACCGGCCCGCTGGTGATCGGGCGCGTCGAGCACATCAAGGAACTGACCGAGTTCAAGAAGCCCATTCGCTTCTGCCAGGTCGAGGTTGGGGAGTCGGAACCCCGCGGAATCGTCTGTGGTGCACGCAATTTCGCGGAGGGTGACCTGATCGTCGCCGCTCTGCCCGGAACCGTACTGCCCGGGCCCTTCGAGATCGCGTCCCGCAAGACGTACGGACACATCTCCGACGGCATGATCTGCTCGGTGTCCGAGCTCGGTATCGGCACCGACCACAGCGGCATCCTCGTCCTGGCGCCCGGTACCGCCGAGCCCGGCGCCGACGCCCGCGAGGTCCTCGGACTCGACGACGCCGCGATCGACGTCAACGTCACCCCTGACCGTGGCTACGCGTTCTCGATCCGCGGACTCGGCCGTGAGCTGGCGAGCAGCTTCACCGTGCCGTTCGTCGATCCCGGTACCTCCGTCCCCGCCATCTCGGTGTCCGACGGTGCGCCCTGGCCGGTGGCGATCGAGAAGGATTCCGGCGCAACCCGATACACCGCGCGCCTCATCGAGGGCGTCGACCCGACTGCCATCTCGCCGTGGTGGATGCAGAAGCGCCTCATGGTCGCGGGGGTCCGCCCGATCTCCGCGATCGTCGACGTCACCAATTACGTGATGCTCGAATTGGGGCAGCCGCTGCACGCCTTCGACGCAGACAAGTTGTCCGGGACCATCACCGTCCGCAACGCGCGGTCGGGCGAGAAGCTGACAACCCTCGACGGTGTCGTACGCGACCTCGATCCCGAGGACGTCGTCATCGCCGACGACAGCGGCCCCGTCGCGCTGGCAGGTGTCATGGGCGGCGAGAGCACCGAGGTGGGCCCGCAGACCACGCGCGTCCTGCTCGAGGCGGCGACCTTCGATCCCGTCCGTGTCTTCCGGACCGGGAAACGGCACAAGCTCACGTCGGAGGCGAGTAAGCGGTTCGAGCGCGTCGTCGACCCGGAGATCACCGCCGCAGGTTCTGACCGCGGAGCCGGACTCATCGTCGAACTCGCGGGTGGTGCCATCGCGTCGCCACTGGCCGAGGAGCGGATATCGCTTCCGGCGACCGCGCCCATCACGATCTCTGCCGACGAGCCCGACCGCACTGCCGGGGTCACCTACCCGGCCGGCACCACCGCAGCTCGGCTCGTCGAGGTCGGCTGCACGGTCACCGGCACCGACCCGCTGACCGTCACGCCACCGTCGTGGCGACCGGATCTGCGTCAGCGCGCCGACCTCGTCGAAGAAGTCTTGCGGCTCGAAGGTCTCGAAGACATTCCGGCCGTGCTCCCGTCTGCTCCTGGCGGACGCGGGCTGACGCCAACCCAGCGTCGACGCCGCAGCATCGGTCGCACGCTCGCGCTCGACGGTTACGTCGAGGTACTGCCTTTCCCGTTCATGCCCGCGGGCGTCTTCGACACCTGGGACCTGTCCTCCGACGACGTTCGACGCCGCACGGTCAAGGTGCTCAACCCGCTCGAGTCCGACCGGCCGGAGCTGAACACGACGCTTCTGCCCGGGCTGTTCGAGATGGTCGCCCGGAATATTGCTCGCGGCCAGCGCGACCTGTCGCTGTACACGATCGGACAGGTCGTCTTGGCCACCGACCACATGCGCCCGGTGGCCGAACTCGACGTGACCCGACGCCCCACGGCCGAGGAGATCGCCCAACTCGACGACTCGCTACCCGCTCAGCCACTGCACGTCGCGGTTGCGCTGACCGGGCTGCGTGATCCGGCGGGCCCGTGGGGTCCTGGCAGGCCCGGTGACTATCTCGACGCCTTCGAGGCTGCTCGTGAGATCGGCGTCGCAGCCGGAGTCGACGTCACGTTGGTGGCCGACACCTACGCGCCCTGGCATCCGGGTCGGTGCGCGGCCGTCGTCGCCGACGGTCGGGTCGTCGGACATGCCGGCGAGCTCCATCCCGCGGTGCTCGAACGTGCGGGGCTGCCGAAGCGGATGTGCGCCGTCGAGATCGACGTCGACGCGTTGCCGCTCGACGCGTCATTGCCCGCTCCGCACATCTCCGTGTTCCCGGCGGTGCTGCAGGACGTCGCCGTTGTGGTGTCGGACGGCGTGCCCGCGGCAGAGGTCGAGGCGTTGCTGCGCGAGGGCGCCGGTGAGCTGCTCGACTCCATCGAGCTCTTCGACGTCTTCACCGGTGAGCAGGTGGGCGAGGGCAATAAGTCGTTGACCTTCGCGCTGAAATTCCGGGCAGGCGATCGGACCCTCACCGAAGACGAGGCGACCGCGGCCAAACTGGCTGCCGTGGCCCGCGCGACCGAGGGCGTCGGCGCTCGCCTTCGATAGTTCGGGACGTCGATACCCGGCCACATCAGGCGACGGCGACCGGTGTGCTGTTCGACGCCTCGCTGTGCTCTCGCACGCCACGCGCGGTCAGCCAGACGCCCAGCGCAAGTTCCCATAGCGCGATGGGGGCGGCGGCGAGCGCGCCGATCGGCGACACCTGTGACACAAGGCCGAGGATCGTCGCGGTCGCCGACGCGAGCAGGAGCGGCGCGCCGATGATCCCGACTGCGGGAATGGCACGTGGAACCAGTCGGTTCGCGTACAGCACCGGAGCCAGCAGGAGTGCATTGACTGCCGGTAGTAAGCCGGGACCGAGGAGGAACGCGCCATCGTGAAGTGCGACGAGCGCGTCGTCGACTCCTGACGGTGTACCGGGGTCATCCCGGATCTTGACGAGTGCCAGTACAGCCACCACTCCCATCAACACGAGCGTCGCTTCGATGGTTCGCGACGCGAGGAAGCCTCGTGCGCGGGCGTCGTTGTGGCGTCGAATGATGGGGTAGAGCGCAATGGCGGTGCCGACGCAGCTCACGGCGAGGATGACCTCCAGCACGCATCCGAACTGGGCAGCGGCCACCGATGCGTCGGGATCGCCGTCGAGAAAGGGCTTCTTGAGAGCGAGAGCCGGAATCGACGTCGCGAAGGTGACTAGGTACCAGATACCGGCCCACCGCGCCCGGGCTCGGTCGTTCGACTCGACCATGCGAGATCTCCTGCCTGTGGCCTAGGTGCGCGTGACGCGCGCTGGGTCAGTGGTGTACGTCGTACACCTCGCCTACCGTAGGTGTACGACGTACACCCGGTCAAGGCTTCGCTAGGGTCTCGGGTATGTCGGATGACTCAGCTCAGCGAGTTCCGCTCAACCGGGAGCGCGTACTCGGCTGTGCCGTCCGTCTTGCCGACAGGGACGGATTCGACGCGGTCACCATGCGCGCGCTTGCGACGGAGCTCGACGTAGTGCCCATGGCGCTGTACAAACATGTGGCCAACAAGAGCGACCTGGTCGACGGAATGATCGACGTCGTCGTCGATTCCTACCCTGCGTCCTCTGCGAAGGGCTGGCGCAGGTCGGTGCGCTCGCGAATACTCGCCGCACGGCGCGTGTACCAAGCGCACCCGTGGATGCGCACAGCGATCGAATCCCGCCACGCGCCGACGCCGGGCGCGCTCGCGTACATGGATTCCCTGGCGGCGGAGTTCATCGAGGGAGGCATCGCAGTCGATCTGACCCACCACGCCATGCACGTGGTCGGATCGCGTATCTGGGGCTTCACGGCGGAAGTGTTCACCGGTAGTGCCGCGCCGTCTGCCGACCTCGATTCGGAGGATCGGGTGGCAGCGGAGGCCGAGTTCGCGAAGCGATATCCCGCAGTGACGGCGATCGCCCTCGATGCTCGCGCTCGTACTGGGCCCGCTGGCTGCGACGACGACTTCGAGTTCGAGTTCGCGGTGGATCTGATTCTCGAGGCCGTCGAACGACTACACGACGCCGGTTGGGAATCTACTTCGTTGCGCCCGCCGACCTAGTTCCGTATTGATTTGCGCCACCATGCATAATGATGTGTATGACGATCAAGGTGGCTGTCGCTGGCGCGAGCGGTTATGCGGGTGGGGAAGTGCTTCGTCTGCTGTGCGGACACCCGCGTCTGCGATCTGGCGACCTCGAGATCGGCGCCCTGACGGCCGGCGGAAACGCGGGCACACTCCTCGGTTCCCATCATCCCAACCTGTTGCCGTTGGCGCAGCGTGAACTCCAGGAAACGACGCCCGACGTCCTGGCTGGTCACGACGTCGTGTTCCTCGCACTGCCACACGGAACGTCGGCGCAGATCGCCGACGCTCTGCCTCCCACGACGTTGATCATCGACTGCGGCGCCGACTTCCGGCTCCGTGACTCCGACGACTGGGTCGCCTACTACGGCGGCGATCACGCGGGCACCTGGCCGTACGGCCTGCCCGAGATCCCTGGCAACCGCGAGGTCCTGCAGAACGCGAGTCGAATCGCTGTACCCGGCTGCTATCCGACGGTCTCGATTCTGTCGCTGCTTCCCGCGCTCGCGGCCGGCCTCGTGGAACCGCACTTCACGGTCGTCGCGGTGAGTGGAACGTCGGGGGCGGGACGGGCACCCAAGGTGGACCTACTCGCCTCGGAGGTGATCGGTTCCGCGCGTGCGTATGGGGTCGGCGGGTCGCATCGGCACACCCCGGAGATCTCGCAGGCACTGTCGGAGGCCGCCGACCAACCGGTCGCGGTCTCGTTCACGCCTGTGCTCGTCCCGATGTCACGCGGAATCCTCGCGACGTGCACGGCGCGTACGACGGCGGCGGCCGACGAGGTCCGCGCGGTGTACGAAAAGGCCTATGCCGATGAGCAATTCGTCTATCTGCTTCCCGAGGGCAGTCTTCCCGCGACGGGCTCGGTGATGGGTTCCAACGCGGTGCAACTCGCCGTCACCGTCGACGAGCAGGCCGGAACACTTGTGGTGGTCGGCGCAATCGACAACCTCGCGAAGGGGACCGGCGGCGCGGCGGTCCAGTCGATGAACCTCGCGTTGGACTGGGACGAAGCAGAAGGACTGAGCACCGTGGGAGTGGCACCGTGAGCTCGAGTGGCAATGTGGCAGAAGGCAATTCGACAGCAGGCAACACAACGCAGGTCGACGACTCCGACGACCGGATCGCCGGCGGTGCACCGGCGACCGGGCCACGCCTGCTGCGCAATCAGGGTGTGACAGCACCGCTCGGATTCCGAGCGGCGGGAATCGCCGCCGGTATCAAGGCTTCCGGCGCCCCCGACCTCTCGCTGGTCTTCAACGAGGGCCCCGACTATTCGGCGGCCGGTGTCTTCACCCGCAACCAGGTCAAGGCCGCGCCGGTGCTGTGGAGCAAGCAGGTGCTCACCACCGGCAGGCTGCGCGCCGTCGTCCTCAATTCTGGTGGCGCCAACGCCTGTACCGGACCCCTGGGCTTCCAGGACACGCACGCGACGGCAGAGGCTGTTGCCGAAGCGCTGAGCAACTGGGGAACCGAGACCGGCGCCGTCGAGGTCGCTGTCTGTTCCACGGGTCTGATCGGTGATCGCCTCCCGATGGACAAGGTGCTCGCGGGTGTGACCGAGATCGTCCAGGAGATGGGCGGCGGACTCTCCGGCGGAACCGACGCCGCTTACGGGATCATGACGACCGACACCGTGCCGAAACAGGTTGCGCTGCACCATCCACAGGGGTGGAACATCGGCGGCATGGCCAAGGGCGCAGGCATGATGGCACCCTCGCTCGCGACGATGTTGTGCGTGCTGACCACCGATGCGCGGGCCAGCGCGGAACAACTCGACCTCGCGCTGCGGCGAGCGACTTCGAAGACGTTCGACAGGCTGGACATCGACGGCTCGACGTCGACCAACGACACTGTGCTGCTGCTCAGCTCCGGTGCCAGCCAGATCCCTGTCGAGCAAACCGAACTCGACGCCGCCGTGCTGTCGGTGTGCGACGATCTCGCCGCGCAGTTGATGGCCGACGCCGAGGGAGTCACCAAGCGCATCGTCATCACGGTCACCGGTGCTGCCACCGAAGACGACGCCATAGCCGTCGCGCGGACCATTGCCCGCGACAGTCTGGTCAAGACAGCACTTTTCGGGTCGGATCCCAACTGGGGGCGCGTGCTCGCGGCGACGGGGATCGCACCGGTCACCATCGACCCCGATCGAATCACGGTGTCGTTCAACGGCAAAGCGGTCTGCGTCAACGGCACGGGCGTCGACGGCGCGCGTGACGTCGACCTGTCGGGTCCCGACGTGGCGGTCCTCGTCGACCTCGGCCTCGGCGCGGAGACCGGCAGCATCCGGACCACCGACCTCTCGCACGCGTACGTCGAAGAGAACTCGGCGTATTCGTCATGATCTCGACAAGCTCGATCAGCGGGGACGACTCGATCAGCGGGGATGGCGCGCTCGGCGGGGATGGCTCGATCAGCGGCGCGGCGAAGGCCGCGATCCTGGCGGAGTCGTTGCCTGCGCTGCAGGCCATGCACGGTGCGACCGTCGTCGTGAAGTACGGCGGCAACGCGATGATCGACGACGACCTCAAACGCGCCTTCGCCGCCGATATCGTCTTCCTGCGCGCCTGCGGTATGCACCCGATCGTGGTCCACGGTGGCGGACCCCAGATCTCGGCGATGCTCGCACGTCTCGGTCTGACCGGCGAGTTCCGCGGAGGGTTCCGCGTGACCACGCCCGAGGTGATGGACGTGGCGCGGATGGTGCTGTTCGGTCAGGTCGGTCGCGAGCTCGTCGGCTTGATCAACGCGCACGGACCCTATGCCGTCGGCCTCACCGGTGAGGACGCCAACCTGTTCACGGCGACGCGGCGCACCGTCGTCGTCGACGGAGTTGCCACGGACATCGGACTCGTCGGCGACATCTCCTCGGTCAACACCTCCGCGGTGCTCGATCTAGTTGGTGCGGGACGCATTCCGGTCGTCTCGACACTCGCGCCCGACCGTGACGGCGTGGTCCACAACATCAACGCCGACACGGCTGCGGGCGCTCTCGCCGAGGCGCTCGGCGCCACCCGGCTGGTGATGCTCACCGACGTCGAAGGTCTCTACACCGACTGGCCCGACCACTCGTCACTCGTGTCGCAGATCTCGACCGACGCACTGGCACAGCTGCTTCCGAGTCTCGACGCGGGCATGGTGCCCAAGATGGAGGCGTGCCTGCGTGCGGTCGAAGGCGGTGTCGGGCGAGCTCATGTCGTCGACGGCCGTGTGCCGCACGCTGTCTTGGCCGAACTGCTGACCGCGGCGAGCACGGGGACAACCGTCGTCGCTCCCGAAAACCTCTCTCCCGCAACCGCGCACACCACGCTAGACACAGACGGAGCGTCCCACTCATGACCGCACCCTGGCAGGAGCGGTGGTCATCCGCCCTCATGAAGAACTACGGCACGCCGCCGATCGCCCTGACGAAGGGCGAGGGAGCCTACGTGTGGGACGCCGACGGCAACCGCTACCTGGATCTACTCGGTGGCATCGCGGTGAACGCATTGGGTCACGCGCATCCCGCGATCGTGGCCGCGGTGACCGAGCAACTCCAGACACTCGGTCACGTCTCGAATCTGTACATCAACCCGCGGGTCGTCGAACTCGCCGAGCGTCTTCTCGACAAGTTCGGGCAGCCCGGCCGGGTGTTCTTCTGCAACTCCGGAACCGAAGCCAACGAGGCAGCATTCAAGCTGGCCCGACTCACCGGCAGGCCGCAGATCGTGGCCGCGAACAAGGCATTTCACGGACGCACGATGGGTGCGCTCGCGATGACCGGTCAACCGGCGAAGCGCGCACCGTTCGAACCGATGCCCGCAGGGGTCGATTTCGTGCCCTACGGCGACGTCGATGCCTTGACCGCCGCAGTGTCGTCGGAGACCGCCGCGGTGATCCTCGAGCCGATCCTCGGAGAATCCGGTGTCGTCGTTCCGCCTGCGGACTACCTCGCGCACGCGCGCAGGCTGACCGCCGAGCACGGCGCATTGCTCATCCTCGACGAGGTGCAGACGGGAATCGGTCGTACCGGAACGTTTTTCGCACACCAGGCCGCGGGGATCGTGCCGGACGTCATGACTCTCGCCAAGGGGCTCGGCGGCGGGCTGCCCATCGGGGCGACCATCGCGACAGGCCCTGCCGCGGAACTGTTCACTCCCGGACAGCACGGCACGACATTCGGCGGTAACCCGGTGTCGGCGGCCGCGGCGCTCGCGGTCCTCAACGAGATCGACAACAGCAACCTCGTCGATCATGTTGCCGCCGTGGGAAAGTCGATCGCGACGGGCGTCGAAGCACTCGACCATCCGCTGATCTCCCACGTGCGCGGGTCGGGGCTGCTGCTCGGCGTCGTGCTCACCGCGCCGGTGTCGGCGAAGGTCGAGTCGACTGCTCGCGACAACGGATTCCTCATCAACGCGCCGGCTCCCGACGTCTTGCGGCTCGCGCCGCCCCTCATCCTCACCGAGGACCAGGCCGGCGACTTCGTCGCAGCACTGCCGCAGATCCTCGACGCCGCAACCGACGAGAGGAGCGCACAGTGACAAGACATTTTCTACGCGACGACGACCTCACGCCCGACGAGCAGGCCGAAGTGCTTGCCCTAGCCGCCGAGGTGAAGCGCCAGCCGTTCGCCTACCGACCGCTCGAGGGTCCTCGGGGAGTCGGGGTGATCTTCGACAAGAACTCCACGAGAACGAGGTTCTCGTTCGAGATGGGCATCGCGCAGATGGGTGGCCACGCCGTCGTCGTCGACGGACGCACCACTCAGCTCGGCCGCGACGAATCGCTCGAAGACACCGGCCGGGTGTTGTCACGATTCGTCGAGGCCGTCGTGTGGCGGACCTTCGGGCAAGAGCGGCTCGAAGCGATGGCCTCGACGGCGTCGATTCCGATCGTCAACGCACTCTCGGATCTCTTCCATCCCTGCCAGGTCCTCGCCGACCTGCAGACCATCGTCGAACGCAAAGGCCGTACCGCGGGGTTGACGATGACCTACCTCGGCGACGGTGCGAACAACATGGCGCATTCGTTGGCGCTCGGTGGCGCGACCGCGGGAATGCACGTGACGATCAGTGCGCCGGACGGTTTCGAGCCCGACCCCGTCGTGATCGCCGACGCCGAGAAGCGGGCCGCTCTGACCGGAGGATCGGTCAGCGTCGAATCCGACCCTGTCGCCGCCTCGCGTGGGGCCGATGTGTTGGTCACCGACACGTGGGTCTCGATGGGGCAGGAGGACGACGGCAAGGATCGTCGCGCACCGTTCCGGCCGTACCAGATCAACTCCGACCTCCTCGCAGTGGCGGATCCGGACGCGATCGTGTTGCACTGCCTGCCCGCTCACCGCGGCGATGAGATCACCGACGACGTGATCGATGGTCCCGCGAGTGCGGTTCTCGACGAGGCGGAGAACAGGTTGCACGCTCAGAAGGCGTTGCTCATCTGGCTGTTGGGGCAGAAGTGACTAGCAACGCCGACACCGGCGGCGCTGCGCGCATCGCCGATCACTCCGACACGAGGCTCGCGAGCACGCGGGCAGGGCGACACGCGCTCATCGTCGAAGTGCTCGGTTCACATCAGGTGCGGTCGCAGTCGGAGTTGCAGCAGTTACTCGCAGGCAGGGGAGTCGACGCCACGCAGGCCACGCTCTCACGCGACCTCGACGAACTCGGCGCCGTCAAGTTGCGCGCCGCAGACGGCGGCGTCGGCGTGTACGTCGTCCCCGAGGATGGTGCGCCCGTTCGCGGGGTGTTCGGCGGCACAGCCCGACTGTCTCGCCTGCTCAGCGAACTGCTGGTGTCGACGGATGCGAGCGGAAACCTCGCCGTGCTGCGCACCCCGCCCGGCGCCGCGCACTACCTGGCCAGTGCGATCGACCGGGCCAGCTTGCCCGACGTCGTGGGCACAATTGCGGGCGACGACACGATCTTCGTGTGCGCACGCGCACCGATCGACGGGGCCGAGCTCGCACGACGAATCGAGGGCCTCGTGTGACAACCCCTTACCGACGCCCCGGCGGCCCCTGAGCCGGAGTCGGACACACCGAGGCCCGAACCCGGACCGACAAACAGACCCCAGCCCGATCGCATCGGGCACGACATCCGATGATGGATGTCGAACCACGACATAGGAGCACACACCACCATGGCGGAACGCGTCGTACTTGCATACTCCGGCGGCCTCGACACCTCGGTCGCTATCAGTTGGATCGGCAAGGAGACCGGTAAGGAGGTCGTCGCCGTCGCGCTCGACCTCGGACAGGGCGGCGAGGACATGGAGGTCGTCCGCCAGCGCGCGCTCGACTGCGGTGCCGTCGAAGCCGTGCTCGTCGACGCACGCGACGAGTTCGCCGACGACTACTGCCTGCCCGCGATCACGTCGAACGCGCTGTACATGGACCGGTACCCGCTGGTGTCGGCACTGTCGCGCCCGCTGATCGCCAAGCATCTCGTGACCGCGGCGCGCGATCACGGCGGCACCGTCGTCGCGCACGGCTGCACCGGTAAGGGCAACGACCAGGTGCGCTTCGAGGTCGGCTTCGCTTCGCTGGCACCAGATCTCGAGGTCATCGCGCCTGTCCGCGACTACGCGTGGACGCGCGAGAAGGCCATCTCCTTCGCCGAGGAGAACGACATCCCGATCAACGTGACCAAGAAGTCGCCGTTCTCGATCGACCAGAACGTGTGGGGTCGCGCCGTCGAGACCGGCTTCCTCGAGGACCTGTGGAATGCGCCGACCAAGGACGTCTACAGCTACACCGAGGATCCGACGATCAACTGGAACTCGCCCGACGAGGTCATCATCACGTTCGACAAGGGTCGCCCGATCGCCATCGACGGTCGCCCGGTCAGCGTGCTGGAGGCGATCGAGGAACTCAATCGCCGCGCGGGCGCCCAGGGTGTCGGCCGCCTCGACGTCGTCGAGGATCGCCTCGTCGGCATCAAGAGCCGCGAGATCTACGAGGCTCCCGGCGCGATGGTGCTGATCACCGCCCATGAAGAGCTCGAGCACGTCACCCTGGAGCGCGAACTCGGACGCTTCAAGCGTCGGACCGATCAGAAGTGGGCCGAGCTGGTGTACGACGGCCTCTGGTTCTCGCCGCTCAAGCGCTCGCTGGACACCTTCGTCGACTCCACGCAGGAGCACGTCTCCGGCGAGATCCGCCTTGTGCTGCACGGTGGCCACATCTCGGTCAACGGTCGCCGTAGCGGCGAGTCGCTCTACGACTTCAACCTCGCGACCTACGACGAGGGCGACAGCTTCGACCAGTCCGCCGCACGTGGATTCGTCGAGCTGCACGGTCTGTCGTCGAAGATCGCAGCGAAGCGGGACCTGCTCAGTGAGTGATCAGGGCCTCTCAGCCCAGCACGGGACAACGAACCAGGGGTCGCTGTGGGGCGGTCGTTTCGCGTCGGGACCCGCCGACGCAATGGCCGCGTTGAGCAAGTCGACGCAATTCGACTGGGTGCTCGCCCCGTTCGACATCCAGGCGTCGAAGGCGCATGCCAGGGTTCTCAACCGCGCAGGCCTGCTGTCCGACGACGATCTGACCGCCATGCTCGCCGGTCTCGACCAACTCGCGAGCGACGTCGCCGACGGCACCTTCGTGGCAGCCGAGTCCGACGAGGACGTGCACGGCGCGCTCGAACGCGGACTCATCGAACGCGTCGGAGCCGACCTCGGTGGCAGGCTGCGCGCCGGACGGTCGCGCAACGATCAGGTCGCCACGCTCTTCCGCATGTGGCTGCGCGAGGCGATGCGCTCGATCGCGACAGGTGTGCTCGACGTCGTCGAGGCGTTGACTGCTCAGGCTCGCGCACATCCCGACGCCGTCATGCCGGGGAAGACACATCTGCAGGCGGCGCAGCCGGTGCTGCTCGCGCACCACCTGCTCGCGCACGCGCAACCGCTGATCCGCGACGTCGACAGGCTTGCAGACGCGGATCGTCGAACTGCGGTGTCCCCGTACGGGTCCGGTGCGTTGGCGGGTTCGTCACTCGGCCTCGATCCGGAGGCGATCGCCGCTGATCTGGGGTTCGCCGCAGCCGCGGAGAATTCGATCGACGCGACGTCGTCACGAGACTTCGCGGCCGAGGCGTCGTTCGTCTTCGCGATGATCGCCGTCGATCTCTCGCGACTCGCCGAAGAGGTGATCCTGTGGAGCACTGCCGAATTCGGCTACGTCACGCTCGCCGACGCCTGGTCGACGGGGAGTTCGATCATGCCGCAGAAGAAAAACCCCGACGTCGCAGAACTCACACGCGGCAAAGCGGGCAGGCTGATCGGTGACCTCACCGGCTTGTTGGCGACATTGAAGGCTCAGCCGCTCGCGTACAACCGCGACCTGCAGGAAGACAAAGAGCCCGTATTCGACGCCGTCGCGCAGCTCGAGTTGCTGTTGCCTGCGATCGCCGGGATGGTCGGCACTCTCGAGTTCCACGAGGATCGGATGGCCGAGCTGGCTCCCGCGGGATTCACCCTCGCCACCGACATTGCGGAATGGCTTGTGCGTCAAGGTGTTCCGTTCCGAGTGGCCCACGAGGTCGCCGGTGCGTGTGTGCGGGAGGCGGAGAACCGCGGCGTCGGACTCGATGAACTCGACGATGCCACCTTCGCGTCGATCGATCCGGCCCTCACCCCGCAGGTTCGTGAGGTACTGACCGTTCGAGGGTCGATCGAGTCGCGCGACGCCTACGGCGGAACCGCTCCGTCGCAGGTGCAGCGCCAGCTCGACGTCCTCGACCGCGCGCTCCCGGCACTGCGATCACGGTGGTCGGTGAGTTCACCGTCACAGTGAGGTCGACGAGTGCGCGGGGTCTATGTCGATCCGTGTACGGTGCGAGTTGACCAAGCTTGGGTAAGGTGATGCAGATCACCATACGGTGTGCGGGGAGGAGCGTGGTTGATGGCAGGCGGCGGTATTCCCGACGTGAAGGCATTCGCCGAGCGTGTCCTCGCGACAGCGCAGAATGGTCTCGAGGTGCTCCGGTACGGCGGTCTGCAGACCGGGACCGAGCCCGCGCCGTTCACCGTGGTCGAGACCACACGGATGTTCCGGTTGCGACGCTACTTCCCGGATGCCCCGGCGACCGGTCCCAACATCGTGCTGATTCCCCCGATGATGGTGTCTGCCAACGTTTATGACGTGACCGAACACAACGGTGCCGTCTCGGTGCTGCACCGCAACGGCATCACCCCATGGGTCGTCGACTTCGGATCTCCCGATCACGAAGAAGGCGGGATGGAGCGCAACCTCGCCGACCACGTCGTCGCGGTGAGCGAGGCGATCGACTGGATCATCGAATCCACCGGCCGCGATATTCACGTCGCCGGCTACTCGCAGGGCGGCATGTTCGCCTATCAGGCAGCTGCGTATCGACGTTCCCGCGGCGTGGCCAGCGTGATCACCTTCGGTAGTCCGGTCGACGTTCTCGCGGCACTACCGCTCGGACTGCCCGCAGCACTGGTTGCTCCCGGCGCGGAGGTCTTGGCCGACAAGGTATTTCCACACCTGTGGGTGCCCAGTTGGCTGGCGCGTCTCGGTTTCCAAATGCTCGACCCGGTGAAGACCGCGCGCAGCCGCTTCGACTTCCTCCGCCAACTCCACGACCGCGACGCGCTTCTGCCCCGCGAAGACCAGCGACGCTTCCTCGAAGCCGAAGGATGGGTCGCCTGGTCCGGGCCGGCCATCGCGGAACTGCTGCGCCAGTTCGTCGCGCACAATCGCATGGTGTCCGGCGGATTTGTGATCAACGGCGAACTTGTGACGCTCGCCGAGATCACGGCCCCCGTTCTGGGCTTCGTAGGCGAGGTCGACGACATCGGACAACCGGTCGCGATCCGAGGTGTCGTCCGTGCGGCACCCCGAGCTCGCGTGTACGAATCACGGCTTCCCGTAGGGCATTTCGGTCTTGTGGTGGGAAGTACATCGGGCACTCGTACGTGGCCGACGACTGCCGAATGGATCAATTGGCAGGAGGGCCTGGGGCCCGAGCCCGATCACGTCGAGCCGATGGAGGCGCCGGTCGACGGGAAAGGCACCGGCGTCGGACTGCTGTCTCGGATCACGCACGGCATCGGTTCGGTTGCCGATGCGGGTGCCGGGGCGTCCCGCGATCTGTGGGAAATGGCGGGCGCTGTGCAGCGGACGTCGCTTGCCGTCGCGCAGGAATCCGTCCGCACGGTGCCGCGACTGTTCCGCCTCGGGCAGATCCAGTCAGGTACCCGTATCTCGCTGGGAAAGCTGATGTCGGAGAACACCGACTGGGGCGGCGACCGCGAGGTCTTCCTCTTCGAGAATCGAGTTCTCACCCATTCGCAGGTCGACACCCGCATCAACAACGTGGTGGCCGGACTGGTGCAGTGTGGCGTGCGCCCCGGCGAGCACATCGGGGTTCTGATGGACACGCGCCCGAGCGCGCTGGTCGCGGTTGCCGCACTCTCCCGGTTGGGCGCGGTCGCCGTACTTCTCGCCGGTGAGGGCGATGTCGGCGAGATGCTGCGGCTGGCAGGCGCGAACGTCGTCGTCTGCGATCCCGTTCACCTCGAAACCGCAACCGCTCACAGCGATCGCGTCCTCGTACTCGGTGGCGGAAGCGGGTCGGCACGCGAGATCGACGGCGTCGACGGCCGCACCGTCATCGACATGGAACAGATCGACCCCGACGTCGTACAGATGCCCGCGTGGTATCGCCCCGATCCCGGTCTCGCTGGCGATCTGGCATTCATCCTGTTCACCCGCTCACGCGGCAAACTTGCGGTGTGGCCGGTGACCAATCACAGGTTCGCGATGTCGGCGTTCGGAGCGGCGTCGGCGGCAGGTCTCACAGACCGCGACACGGTCTATTGCATCCCGCCGCTGCACCACGCCTCCGGATTGTTGACCACGCTCGGCGCGACGGCCGTCGGACGGTCGCGTATCGCATTGTCGGAGGGCGTCGACGCCGAGAACTTCGCCACCGAGGTTCATCGATACGGCGTCACGGTGGTGTCCTACACCTGGTCGATGCTGCGAGAGATACTGCACGACAAGAACTTTCAGATCAACGAGCACAATCCGATCCGCTTGTTCATGGGATCGGGACTTCCCACCGGTCTCTGGGACGAGATAAGCGAACGCTTCCCACGTGCCCGCGTTCTCGAGTTCTTCGCGACAGCTGACGGGTCGGCCATCCTGGCCAACGTCGCCGCCGACAAGGTCGGGTCGATGGGTCGCGCTCTGCCGGAAACCAACGAGGTGGCAATCGCGGCATACGACGTCGACGCCGAGCGCCTCGTCGTCGGTGAAAACGGTTTCGTCGACCGTGCGGGGCAGGGCGAGGTGGGGCTGCTGCTGGCGCGTTCGCGGCATCGCTTCGACACCACCGCGACCGTCTTGCGTGACGTCTTCGCGCCCAAGGACCGGTGGGAGGTGTCGGGTCACCTGTTCTACCGGGACTCCGACGACGACCTGTGGTTCATGGGATCGGTTGACACCGTGGCGCATTCGATCGAGGGCCCCATCTACCTTCCGCCGATCGAGCAACTGCTCTCGCGGGTGCCCGGTGTCGATCAGGTGGCCGCCTACCGGCTCGGCGATCCGGGAAGCCAGATCGTGGTGGCCGCGCTGACGATGCGGTCCGATGTCGACGTGGATTCGTTGACAGTCACGCAACTGCGGCTCGGCCTTGGCGCACTGCCCGCGCACCGTCGACCTCACCTGGTCTGCGTCGTCGACGAGATCCCGGTATCGGAGTCTTATCGCCCGCAGGCGAGCGCACTGGCGGCTCGCGGTGTGCCGAAACCCGGGTCGAAGGTCTGGTACCGCGACTCGGAGGGCAGGTACCGACGGTTCACCAAGACTGCGGTGAGCAGAGTGGATTGGCTGCCGGATTCCTCCTCCGCAACCTCCCGCGATCGCACGACGTCGGCGAGAGCGGTCGGAACGGGCGCGCCGACCAGGACAACAGCCGGGGGAGCCGCGACCGGCACGCGTTGATGTCGAGGCGAGCGGGTGATCGACGCGTTCGCCGCGCCGTTAGGCTTGCTGTCGTGCCCCGCGGTGCGTCGAAATCCGCTGGGGAAATCCGCTGAGAGAGGAAGCAAGTCGATGGGTTCTCGCGCGCAGTCACTGGATCCGATCGTTCGTGACCGGCTGGTGTGCCCGCAGGATCACGGACCGCTGCTCGACGCGGGCGATGAGCTCTACAACCCGCGGCTTCGTGTCGCCTACCGGGTCGATGCCGACGGCATCCCGGTCATGTTGGCCACTGAGGCGCGCGCGGTCGACGACGAAGAGCATCAACGTCTCACTTCTGCCTGATCGATGAGGGTCGGGTCTGATCGATACAGGTCGGGTGTTCGCCGGCCGCGCACGCGTAGATGACAAGATCGATGTGTGAGCACACTGACCTCTGAAGACCGAATCGATGGTTCAGACATTCTCGACGATCTGCAGTGGCGAGGCTTGATCGCGCAGTCAACCGACATCGATGAACTGCGGTCCGCTGTCGAAGCCGACCCGATCACTGTGTACGCGGGCTTCGACCCGACGGCGTCGAGCCTGCATGCTGGGCATTTGGTGCCGCTTCTGACGCTGCGTCGCTTTCAACTCGCAGGTCATCGGCCTATCGCTCTCGCAGGTGGTGCGACAGGACTCATCGGCGACCCGCGTGATGTCGGTGAGCGGACCATGAACTCCGTCGACACAGTTGGCGGATGGACCGGACGCATCGGCGACCAGCTGGCCAGCTTCCTGCGATTCGACGACAGTCCGAACAGCGCGCTGCTGGTCAACAACATGGAGTGGACGGCAGGGCTGAGCGCGATCGAGTTCCTCCGCGACCTCGGTAAGCACTTTTCGGTCAACGTGATGCTCGCTCGAGAAACTGTTCGACGACGCCTCGAGTCCGATGGGATCAGCTACACCGAGTTCAGTTACCTGCTGCTGCAGTCCAACGACTACCTCGAACTGCACCGCAGGCACGGATGCAGCCTGCAGATCGGTGGCTCGGATCAGTGGGGAAACATCGTCGGCGGTGTCGATCTCACGCGCCGAATCACCGGAGACACCGTGCACGCGCTGACGGTTCCGCTCGTGACCTCGTCGGATGGCAAGAAGTTCGGTAAGTCGACCGGCGGCGGAAGCCTCTGGCTCGACCCGGAACTCACCAGTCCTTACGCCTGGTACCAGTACTTCGTGAACACGTCCGACGCCGACGTTGTGCGCTACCTGAAGTGGTTCACGTTCCTGAGCAGGGAAGAGATCGGGGAGCTGGAGCGTGCAACCGAAGAGACTCCGCATCTTCGGTTGGCGCAGAAGCGCCTCGCAGCGGAGATGACGACACTCATCCACGGCGCAGCCAACACCCAGGCCGTGGAACTGGCCAGTCACGCATTGTTCGGTCGCGCCGAACTGGCCGATCTCGATGAGTCGACGCTCGCGGCAGCACTGGGCGAGACCACGATCGCCGAATACAGCTCCGACGCACCGACGCTCGTCGGACTTCTCGTGGACAGCGGGCTCTCTGAGAGCAACAAAGCCGCACGACGCGCGATCGGGGAAGGAGGTGCCTACGTCAACAACACCAAGATCACCGATCCGGAGTGGACTCCAGGCACTTCCGACCTACTGCACGGCCGTTGGCTGGTCATCCGACGCGGTAAGAAGAGCTTTGCCGGCGCTCGTTTAAGCCTCTGACCAGGCGATTTGACGCCCTGTTCCCGTGTGTGTAACTTTCTTGTTGCACCGCAGCGAGCAAGACCCCGGGGCCGACACGGAATCGGGGAAACTGCAGTGTCTCAGGTCTGATGGCCTGGAACACCGATGCGGCCAGAAACGAATAGCCCGCGACACACGGTGTTGCGAACGCGAATCGGATCTGGTAGCCTGGAAGAGTTGCTCCGGAGACGGGGTCAACAATTCCAAACACCAGCTTACTAGAGAGCGCCTCGCCATGCGGGGTGGCGCTGGTAGGTGTGTGTTCTTTGAGAACTCGATAGTGTATTGACAAGATTGTCTGATGCCATATTTTGGCATCGTGTGTCCAAGTTTTTGGATTATGTGATGATTTATTTTTGTGACGCTCAGGTCTTTGGGTCTGGGTGTTGCTAGTTTTTGTTTGGTCA